>CAYUGI010000063.1:0-14996 GCA_964444105.1 uncultured Pirellulaceae bacterium | reverse complement strand
CTGCGGCTGAAGAACCGACTGCGGACGAAAAAGCTACGGACGAGAACAAGCCGGAAGCTGAAACAACCGCTGAACCCGAGTCTACAGACGAGAAAGAAGGCGACGAGTAATCGATTTCGATTGGTCCCCTCGTCGTTAGCAAAACGCGAATGAGCACTACCACGACTAACTGCGTCCGCAGCATGACCGGTCAAGGTCACTCGTCCGCCCAAAGCGATTTGGGCACAATGACAGTGGAAGTGCGCACGGTAAACAATCGTGGTTTCAAATGCTCACCGCGTTTAAGTGACTCGTTGGCCTCTCTGGAAAGCAAAATCGAGTCGTTAGCCCGATCACTTATCTCACGTGGTAGCGTCCACCTAAACGTCAACTGGCGACGTCCAGCGAATCTATCTCTTCCGAACATCGATACAGCTGTCCTGCAAGCTTATCTCGATCAGCTTGAAACCGTTCGTAAGACATCCGGGGCCGACGCCACAATCGATCTTTCGGCGTTGATCACACTCCCTGGTGTCATTTCATCAGCCAAAGAGAATCGTCGCGACGATGAACAGCTCTGGCAGTTTGTCTCGGATAGCGTCACCGCCGCGATTGAAAACTTGAATCAGATGCGAGCAGTCGAAGGCGGTCGAATGGCCGATTCGCTGCACGCTGATTGCGGCCAAATCCAGACTCACTTGGATCGCATCGAAGAAATCGCACCTCGAGCCATCGACACCTACCAACAACGATTAGAATCCAAGATCCAGCGAACGCTTAAGAAACACGACTTAAGCGTCGATGCGATTGATCTACTCCGCGAAGTACAAATCTACGCCGACCGTAGTGACATCAGTGAAGAGATCACGCGGCTTGGAAGCCACTTAAAGATGTTTGTCGAAGTGCTGGATGATTCCATCGATGACACTGGTCAGCGCGAACCCACCGGACGTAAACTAGACTTTGTGATTCAAGAGATGTTTCGCGAAACCAACACGATCGGAAGCAAGGCTGCAGACTCCGAAATTTCAGCTAGTGTGGTTGAGATCAAATGTGCCATCGAACGGATGCGAGAATTGGTTCAAAATCTGGAATAGTTGCAAACGTTCCTCCGCCACCGACCAAACTCACCCATTCCCATCTGCAACCCATGAACAATTGCGACCAACCGCGACTGATCATCATCTCTGGCCCCAGTGGTGCTGGGAAATCAACCGTCGTGGCTAGTCTGCTGCAAAAGTGCGAACTGCCGTTGCAACCAAGCGTCTCAGCAACGACGCGGGCACCCCGTGACGCCGAAATCGAGGGAAAACACTACTTTTTTCTCTCCGATCAGCAGTTTGCAGAGCTCAAATCCAAGGATGCGTTCCTAGAATGCAAAGAAGTATTCGGGCGCGGTCACTGGTACGGAACGCTTCGCGATCAGGTCGCCGCTGGCCTCGATAGCGGAAAGTGGGTTATTTTGGAGATCGATGTCCAAGGTGCCCTGGCTGTTTTGGAGAAAGAAGAATTCAATCCAATTACCGTGTTCATTCATCCTGGCGACATGGATGAATTGGAAAAACGTCTTCGCGCACGCGGAACCGAAACGGAAGACGCGATCACGCGACGGCTGGAAACAGCCGGAAAAGAGATGCGATACTTGCATCGATACCAATACGAAATCATTAACGGCAACGTCGACACAGCAGTCGCCGAAATTTGCCAATTGTTGAACGACCAAAAGGAAAAGAAGCCATGCTCGAAGAGCTAAAAGAAGAAGAGATTGTCAACAAGGTGGGTGGACGTTTCAAACTGAGCACGTTGATTCAAAAGCGACTCGTTCAGCTAAATCAAGGCAGCCGAGCGTTGGTCAACGCTGACACACACGACAAGATGACGATCGTGCTTCAAGAGATCATGCAGGACAAAATTGTTCTGAACATGGAAAATGAAATCGAGACTGTCAAAGAACTCGATTTGGATGCAACGATCGCCGCTGCCGAAGCTCCCGACTTGGAAGCATCGGATCTGTAGGAATGGTAGTTGTCCCGTCAGGCCCTTGGCGGGACCCCGATTTTGCAATCCCGCCAGGGCCTGGCGGGACAACTGATTGACAAGAACGATGAATAAAAACGGGCGAGCGATCCTGCTTGCCGTTGGTGGCGGCATCGCTGCTTACAAATCAGCGATACTCTGCAGCCGGCTAATCCAGGCCGATTACGAAGTGCGCGCCGCGATGACGCGTAGCGCAACGGAATTCTTAGGCCCGCCCACTTTGGCGGCACTCTCAGGGAAAGCCGTCGCGACCGAAGTTTTCCACGACAGCCACCCTCTTGGCGCTCACATCGAACTGGCAGCCGACTTGGATCTGATGATCGTGTGCCCCGCGACCGCCAATATGCTTGCCAAATTTGCGACCGGTGTCGCCGACGATCTCATTAGCACGCTCTACCTACAAGCTACCTGCCCGGTTTTAGTCGCTCCGGCGATGAGCCAAGCCATGTGGGCTAAGCCGTCGGTCGCTCGAAACGTCGCTACACTGAAGCAAGACGGGTGCCACTTTGTTGGCCCTGAATCTGGCTGGCTCAGCTGCCGTGTCAAAGGTTCCGGGCGCATGAGTGAACCAGAACAAATACTCACCGCGGCCGACGAAATTCTCTCGTCCTAGCGACTAGCTTCTCTTGCTTCTCCAGACAATCGCGTCATGTCACTTTTTGTTTTTGGTCACCGTAATCCAGACACCGACGCCATTTGCAGTGCGATCGCTTACGCGGATTTCCTGCAAAGAACAACGCGTCCAGATGCCATCGCTGCCTGCTGCGGTCCCGCGAATGAGCGCACCGAATTTGCGTTGCAAACCGCCGGTCTCCAACCGCCGCGTATCATCATGGATGTGCGGCCCGCGGTGGAAGACGTTTGCAAACACGAAATCACGCTCGCTCACGAATCCGACTGTTTCTACGAAGTCTACGAGCAAATGAATGAGCACAAGCTGCGTGCCATTCCTGTTGTGAATGATGACGGAGCCGTGATTGGCATCGTCACACTCTTGGACTTGCTGGACCTGGTGCTGCAAGGCGGCGTTGACCCCGTTCGTTCGCGTGAAGTCCACGGGAACCTTCAGAAGATTGTAGCTATTTTGGGCGGCAGCTTTCAACACGAAGTCGAAATCGAAAAGGACGAACAGTTCATTGTTTCGGTAGGCGCGATGAGCGCTGGCGGTTTCGTCAGCCACATGGGAGAGTTTCCTGCAGAGAAATTGTTGGTTGTTAGCGGTGACCGTCCCACCATCCAGCTCCCTGCCATCGAACGCGGCGTCCGCGCGTTGGTAGTCACCGGCGGGTACGAACTATCCAGCGGCTTGATGCAGCTCGCCCAGGCACGCGGCGTATCGGTTATCAACAGCCCCTACGATACTGCAACAACCACAATGCGTATCAAGGCCGCCCGCTTGATACGATCTGTCATCGATAAAAATTTCATGACGTTGCCTGGGAAACTGGCAATCGAAGAAGCCCGTCAACTAGTCGTTCGATCCGAACAGGTCGTGTTTCCGGTCATGGACGATGGAAAACTGGTTGGCGTGCTTAGCAAGAGCGATCTAGTCAATCCTCCGCAGACGCAGATCGTCTTGGTCGATCACAACGAAATTTCTCAAGCAGTCCGCGGCGTTGAAGAAGCTAACATCGTTGAAGTCCTGGACCATCATCGATTGGGCGGCTCGCTCAAATCAACGCAACCAATTCGATTCTTTATGGACCCCGTTGGTTCGACCTGCACGCTAGTCGCCCGGATGTTCAGGCAGGCGCTCATCGAACCTGAACCGGGCATCGCACTATGCATGGCATCAGGAATGATCAGCGACACTCTGAATCTTCGCTCGCCGACCACAACGGACGTCGATCGCGAACTGCTGCCTTGGCTCAAGCAGTTTTGCAAAGTAGATTTGGAGAAATACACTAACGAGTTTTTCGCTGTCGGATCCGCGCTACGAAGTTGCACGCCCGATCAAGTCGTTCGCGAAGACTGCAAAGAGTTTGAAGAAAACGGACGACGCTTTTCAATTTCCCAAATCGAAGAGATCGGTTTTGATCTCTTTTGGGAACGCAAGGATGAACTCTTCCAGGCACTTGAAGGCCTTGCCAAAGAGAACCGTTTGGAGTTTTCGGCACTCTTGATTACCGACATCGCTAGTACCGGTAGCCTTCTGATGATGAGCAGCGAACCGGCGGGGTGGGAAGACATCAACTACCCCGAACTGGAAGACCGGCTCTATAAACTGGAAGAAGTCGTCAGTCGCAAAAAGCAACTTTTGCCGCTGATCATTAGCTTGCTAGATTCCACCCAAAGCGTGGTGTAGTCGGCAGACATAAGGCTGCAGGTCTACTTCGCCAAGTCCACCGCAACGATCTCTTTGTCATTGCGAACGAACGCGGTCTTGTCAGCGTAAGCCGGATGGCTCCAAACAACAGGGCGACCGAAAGATTCGTTCGTTGGATCCAGAACGTGAAATCGCCCCTTCTCTTCGTAACCCGATGCCGAAAGTCTCGCGATAATTAGATCGCCATTCTCGCTCATCAACAAAAAGCGATCACTTTCACCCAGGCGGGTCACGAAAGCAGTGCCGTGCTTGATGAAGCGTTTTTCGTCTGGCTTTGTCGCGGCAAACGTTTCCCAGATTCGTGAACCATCTTTACTGTCGACCGCGATCAGACTGCCCTGCAAACAATCCGTGCCGTAAATCACACCATCGACGAAGACTGGCGGTGCGTTGCTGCAGTGAACAGCGTTCTTTGCCTCACCGCGCCAGAGTTCCTTGGCTGCGGGTTTGGATGGGTCAAGTTCGACTAAGACTGCCTCGGTATGGATCGAACTGACGTACATCAAATCACCATCGATCATCGGTTGGGCGATCGACATTTCGTACGACGGTTTCATGGGTACATTCCAGTAGCTTTCGCCACTCTCTGGATTCAATCCCTCGACACCTTGAGGATGGAAGACCAACAGTTGCCGCGTCCCACCCGCCTGAACGATGCGCGGTGGGCAATAACCCGCCGCGGCACTGAGTGCTTTCCACTTCACCTCACCAGTCATCTTGTCAAAAGCGACCACCGTTTGACCTTGTCCACCCACCATGCAATACAACGTGTCACCGTCGACCAACGGATGTGCGGCGAATCCCCAAATGGGAACATCTGCGCCAAAGTCCTTTGTAAAACTCCGACTCCAGACGACATCGCCATCAGCGGTTTTCAAGCACTTCAAGTCTCCTTCACTGCCTAAGATGTAGACATGCTCGCCATCGACTGTCGGTGTGCATCGAGGACCCGCCGGATAGGAAATGCTGTAAGTGCGGTCATAAGCATGTTGCCAAACTTGCTCACCTGTCGTCGCATCCATCACGGTCAACCGTTCTTTTCCCTGCAGTGTGGCTCGCTGACCAGGATCATTGAATGCCTTCCCAGACTCTTTGGCATAATCAAAGACATAGACCTTCCCATCGGCCACAGCAGGACCAGCGTAGCCTCCTGCGATCGATTTTCGCCACCTGATTTCCAAACCCGTCGACGGTATCTCGTCAATCACTCCGGTCTCGCGGTACACGCCATCGCGTTGGGAACCCAACCAACCAGACCAGTTATCAGCCTGAACAACTGAGCCGGTTGGCTGCATCGATAGCAGGCAGATAGCCATTAGACTAGCAACAAGATGGCGAGGATTTGTTTTCGTCATAAAAGCGCACGATTTCGATTTGAGGAATAGAAGTTTGGGAAAGCAAAACGTTGATACGAATTGAGGCGGAGCATCTGGGCTTCGCCAAAGAAAATCAATGCCAAAGACAATCAACGCGAATCCCACTAATATAGACCCTTGCGATAAATGGGTACCCTCCCCCTTTCTCTTCATACGTGCATGCCTGACGACGACACCACCGCCTTTCCGCTCACACTGTTGCTGATGCGACATGCCAAAAGCGACTGGGCCGACAGTGGCCTTTCGGACCACGATCGGCCCTTGAACAACCGCGGCCGACGCGATTCACCCCGAATCGCCGAGTGGATCGCGGAGCAAGATCTGCTGCCCGATCGCGTCCTCTCCTCGTCATCGTGCCGAACTCGAGAGACCGTTTCGCTGCTTCACGAAACCTGGGGAAATGAGATCGACACTTGTTTCAGCGAATCACTTTATCTGGGAAGCCCCGAAACGATTTTTCGCACGATCGCCAGTGAAGGAAACGCAGCAACCCGATTGCTTGTTGTGGCGCACAATCCTGGGATGTCGCAACTTTCGACCGCCATGGCTCGTCAATCAATCGAGATGCCCACTGCGGCCGTTGCCGTATTTCGTGTTGGTGCTGAAAGCTGGGAGTCTTTTGGATCCGACACCGCGCTGCAGTTAACTCACCTGATCCGCCCCAAGTCGCTCGGCTAGCCCGATTCGATCTGACGAACACAAATTGGTTGGAACAAGATGGCGGATCGTATTTATTGGTGGATCATCGTTTCGGCTTGTGCAATCGGTCACTTTGGAATCCACATCGCGATATACAACCGGCTAAACGGATTCGGTGTCCGAAGACGTCCGCTCAAGCAGGTCGAGTACTTCTTTGCCGCGACCGCCGTGGTGTTGCCCATCGTCATAACCTGTGTCTTCGGGAATGTCTTGTTGGATTTGGTTCAAGGACGACCAAAAGCACTCCCCATTCCAACAGCAATGATGTTCTATGGAAGCGCATGCCTGTTTGCGTGGATCCTGTTTGGATTGCCTTGGCTGGCGTGGCGTCCGCTCTTTGGCTTGGAGTGGGTCAAGACGACTCGTGAAGTCGAAGTTGTCAACGTCGCCCAAGTCGCTGCGAACCCACTACCGCTTACACCCAAATGCAAGTTTGCCAGCCGACTTCCACTGAACCAGATGTTCGATCTATCGATCGAAACCATCGACCTCCCCGTGGTTGGACTCCCCGCGAAACTCTCCGGTTACCGCATCGCTCATTTTTCGGATGTACACCTGACGGGGCACATCCACGCCGACTTCACGCGTTACGTCGTCGAACGAGCAACCGCGTGGCAACCCAACCTGATGGCACTCTCAGGCGACATCATCGATAGCCAACACTGCGTCAGTTGGATCGGCGACATCTTCTCACCCGCCAAGGCACCCGACGGTTGTTACTTCATCTTAGGTAACCACGACAAACGAATCGCGGACCCCAACGAAACGCGGCTCGCGATGGCATCGGCTGGTTGGACCGACGTCGGCAAACGACCCACCAAAAGAGTACTCGCGGGCGTGGACTCGCAAATCGCCGGCAACGAAATGCCCTGGTTTCCGGTCGCTGAGATCAACACAACATCTCCCGACTTTCGGTTGTTACTCAGCCATAGTCCAGACCAATATCCTTGGGCACGAAAGCACAATGTCCACTTAATGCTGGCAGGACACACTCATGGTGGACAAGGTCGTCTACCACTCGGTGGCCCAGTATTGAGCCCGAGTTTCCACGGCAGCCGTTGGGCATCCGGCGATTTCTACAAACCACCCACCACTTTGCATGTCTCAAGAGGACTGAGCGGCACACACCTGCTGCGAATCAATTGCCGTCCGCAACTTTCGCTGCTAACGCTGCAGCGTGCCTAGCAGGTATGTCGGCATCGATTCAATTTTCCATGTCACGCTAAACCTAGAGAGACCATCATTCTTGCGACTACGCAAGAATGTGCGGCGTATCAAAGACATCGACCATTCCGACGCCTAGCATCGCGGCCTCCGATGGCACGCCATTATTGTCCAACGCAAACAGCATCCATGTGCCAGGAACCATGATGTTTTGGCTCAGGGTTGTCACTTCGATCGTAGTCCCGTCGATTATCTGAAAACTCAGATCCAAGAAACGCGCATCGACATTCACTGCGTGAGTCAACGCTCCGCTGCGAACTGCGGTGATGCGACCAATTGCGTTGGCATCGGAAACACTGATTTGAAAAGTCGAACTGTTATCAGCGTTGCTCGGTGCGTCGTCGATAACCGGTCGCTCTGCCAGAGTCCCGTCTGGACCGTACAGATAATCTGGTGCGTAGAATTCAACGTTCAAGTTCGTCAGAGGCCCCGGTGCTCCACCGCCTCCGGCCCAGACCGTTCCATTGGGAAGCAGGATGTGTGTGGAATGATACAGACGCCCCAGTTCTAACGATTCGACTTGCGTCACTTCATTGGTCGTCGGGTCCCAAATCTCAGTCGCCTTCACTTGCGTACTCAACACGTTGAATTGCGTACTTCCGCCGGTTAGCAGTACTCGACCATCCGGCAGGACGCTCATGCCACCATCACGACGCCACGAAAGCGTGTCTGCGGCAAGCGTAAAGGTTGGGTTGGCTACACTCAAATCTACGGTGTAGATTTTGGAGTCCGATCCAAGAATGGCGACCTTATCGACGTCGTACATTACTCCAGGTGAACTCGCTTGGTGCGGAACGTTGACATTGCCAATCAGTTGCGAGCTGCCGGTCCCAGCCGTGTTGATCTTGTAAATGTTTCCCCTCGCCGAGAAAACGACCACGTTTCCGTCGCTGGCAACGAACGTCTTGGGGTAGTAATAGTTGATGTTGACATCGACATCGGTCAACGTACGCCAGCCAGTCTGAGCGTTGAACACTTCGGGAACATCCTTGCCACCACCGGTTCCGCCCATCACCATGATTTCACCGTTGGGCAGCGTGATACTGCTGCCGTACCATCGTGCGTATTGCATCTCGCCTTGTGTTGCATCACGAATGGTTAAGGTGGCGTAGTCAAAGACAAGGACATCGTTGATCGGCTGGTTAACCGGTCCGCCTTCGCCACGTGCATCGCCACCAGTAATCAACACGTTGCCGGTAACAGGATCGATCGACATGTTCGAGCAGAACACATCCGTGTCCGTGGTGTTGGGCAGTATGCGTTCGACTCCGGTTTCCGGGTCGTACAGGCTATAAATGAACTGTCCGCTTTGCATTCCGGCAGCCGTCGTTCCAAAACTGAACACCTTGCCATCTGGCAAAACGATCGCGTGAATCGGAATCAATCCCAGCTGTTGGACGTCGCTCCACTCACCGTCGCCTTCCACATCAGAGTAGGCAAGGTAGTTACTACTATCAGCAAACTGAAAATAGCCATCGACATGAAGAACTTCTGATTCGCGATACCCGGGAACGACACCGTCGCTGGATTTCCAAGTTCCCGTTGAGTAAACAGCTGGACTTTCGGTTTGATAGGCTTTGCCGTCGATCACGATATAGTCAACGAACAAATTCGAATCGATTCCTGCACCCGGATCCCATTGGTCGTTGACAAATTCGATTCGGACATCACTCGGCGTGATTGTCGAATCATGCGTGTACGCAAGTGTTGAAAACTCTTCGGTTGATGCCACGCCAATCGTTTTGACGACTTGACCATCGATGATCAGGTTGAACTGCTCGGTACCTTCCGAGCCGCGCACTTGCATCAAAATTCGCGAACCACTGTTCCCAGGGTCACCGCCTGCATACTGAAAGTAACCGTCTGCGTGAAGGACATCGCCACGACCGAAACCAGGAACGATTCCATCGGCCGGTGTCCAGGTGCCGGTTGAATAAACGGAAGCATCTTCGGTCTCGTAGACCTGGCCGTCGACCACGACATTGTCGACGAATAGGTTCTGATCGATACCCGCCCCAGGATCGTACTGACTGTTGACAAGTTCGATTCGAATATCATCTGCGAAAACAGTTTCGCTATGAGTGTAAGTCAGCGTTTGCAAACTGGTTGATGCAACGTACGAACCAACAAGTTCGCCGTTTACTCGCAAGTTGAATTGTTCGTTGCCTTCATCACCGCGAACCCGCATTTCGATGACAGACCCATCGTTTTCTGTAGCAGCGTATTGGAAGTACCCGTTGGAATGCAGAAATTCGCCGCGACCAAATCCAGGCTCGATGCCATCGGCAGGTAACCATGTGCCGGTTGAAAAGACGCTTGGATCTTCTGTCTCAAAGCGAACCCCATCGATGACGATCGCATCGATCGCAACATTGCGGTCGATGTTGTTGGCTGAATCATAAAGATCGTTCGTAAACTGAATCCGAACATCGTCTGCCGTCACATCTGCAGTCGAATTGTACGTTCTGGTTTGATACTGCCCGGAATTGGCTCCACTGCCAAGATTGCTGTACGTTTGGACGGTCTGACCGTTGATCAATAGTTCAATGGTTTCATCATTGGTCGTTCCCGCGGCAATCACTTGAATCGTTGATGCAAGCGTGTCGCGAAAGGTCGCCTGGGCGTGGCGTGAAAGTGCGATGCGCGATTCGATGGTTCCCACTGCGCTTTCAAGAATCCAATCCGCCCCGGATGCAGCTGCCCCGGTAACATTGGTCGATGCCGCGACATCGGCACCCGTTATCTGGGCAAGACGCTGAATGAATTGCCGACCTACGTTGCTTTCGCCGACGTTGCATCCGTAAAGCAGGATGTCACAATCTTGAGTAAGCGATTTGCTCCAAGTCGATAGCCGCTTTTGCTGGGCATCGAGAGAGCCGATATTGATTTGACCCGAAGCAAAATCCAGCTGCCCCTGCGTACCATGAGAAATAATATGAACGGCACGAACAGAGTTGCGTTTTTGTAATTCTTGCGTAATCTGCTCGAGAACGCCTTCGGTTGAATCCAGCAAGATCAGATCAGCCGACGCGGGAATCCCAGCTGCAATCGTCTCGTAATCGTCAACGTCTGGATCGACGAAAATGAGTTCGGCCGGTGCGATATCTGCATGGGACGCGATGGATGAGGAATCGACCATCGCGGGCGCGGTGGGTGCTTGGTCAAACGACGGCCCAAATCCATCGCCATCCAGCATCAATCGCTGCTCGAGCGCCGAAACCGTCCACTTTGGCTTCCTCGCTCGTTTCAAACTAGGACGTGTGGATCGCTGAGGCAGTGGGCGTCGAAAGAAGCTCATGGTGCATATTCCCGGGGTATTCATGGACCCAAACATGTTCATTGCCTGGATCGGCGAATGCAAGTTCTGGTTCCATATCTACCAAGCAATTATCGCGCAATCACGAAAAACCAAGACTCTTACACGGTCAGCGACCAAAGCAATTCGTGATCAAATGCCACTTACTAAGAACTTGCCGAGGTTCGACTACGTTGGTGGTAATGAAACCCTGGGACAAAGAAGCACGCGGCGGACACGATTCCGAAGATCAAGTGTCCCCACTGAGGTGCGACAGCCATCGCAGCGGCGCACAACAACAAGGCAACTGCTTGTAGGTAGAACACGCCGCTCAGCATGCCAGCTTTGATGACAAAAACCATCGCGCTGATCACGCCCAACAGCGGCGAGAGCGTTAGCACCGGCAGACCCAACCACCATTCCATCGGGAACATCAACCCAATCGCGATCATACTGGCACCCCAAACATGAGCAATTTGACGTTCAATGAAAGTCACCGGTCCCATCCGTTGGCGTAGTTTCCAAAAAACTGCCGCCCACGCCCCCAACCCCAGCGTCCAAACCAAAACGTAAACGGTTCGCTCACGGATGCCCGTGTAGTGCATGGTCCAAGTCAGCAGACAGGCACAAAACAGTGCCAGTGAATGCCACATCCAGAGCAGCCCCCACTTTTCCAATACACCAGCGTGGTGAGTCTCGCGAAACAGCCTGGCAATCACTTGGCCAAAATGTCCGCTGCGAGCCAAGATTTTTTCGTCGGCGAGATACGCATCCAGATCATCCGCCAACTTGCTGGCCGATCCATAACGCAGATCGATTGGTTTCTGCAGACAACGAATCACGATCATCTCTAAGTCGCGATCCAGTCGCGGACGCAGCGCACGCGGTGGTGGTGGATCCTGCTCGATGACCAGCATCACTAATTCCATTGATGTCTCCGCCACAAACGGTGCCCGCCCCGTCAATGCGAAGTACAAAACGCACCCCAGGGAATAGACATCGCTGGCCGGTCCGACCGCACCTCGCTGCGCGCTGGCCTGTTCGGGTGACATGTACGCTGGCGTTCCGACCAACATGCCGCTGCGCGTCAGACCGTCGTCCGTATCGACTTGCTTGGCCAACCCAAAGTCCATGATCATCGGCGTCCCATCTGCGGCAATCAGAATATTGCTGGGCTTCAAGTCCCGGTGCAGGACGCCTTGGCTGTGAGCAAACTCGACCGCTCTCGCGATTTTGGAGACAATCTCGGCTGCCTCTCGCGGATCGATCGGACCGTCGCTCAGACGATCTTTCAACGTTTGCCCATCGACGCACTGCATGCTGAAGTACGGGCGTCCATCAAAATCACCGACGTCATAAACCGGCACGATGTTGGGATGTTCCAGCTTGGCCGTCGCGGCGGCTTCGGCCAAAAAACGCTGCAAGTCGGCTTCGCTGGCAAGTCGCCCCCGAAGGATCATCTTCACTGCGACTTCACGATCAAGACTGATCTGAGCAGCGCGAAAAACGACCCCCATCCCGCCGCGACCTATTTCTTCGATCAACTGATAATCGCCAATCGTCACTGGCAAACTCAGGCTGCGCCAGCGGGTGGAAGAGTCCTCTGCGGAACCAGCTTGGGTATCACGCGGCGCTTCGTCGGAGATAGCACCTGCAGTGTCGGTTACCAACACTGCGCCCCACAGCTTTCGCAAATCACCAGCGTACTCAGGGTTTTCGTTACACACGGAGCCAAAATCAACCGGCTCTCCGCGGCAGATTGCATCGGTCAGCTCCGATAACAAATCCGCTAGCCGTTGTTCATACGCGGTTGAACTGTCTGGTTGGCTACTCACACATCACTCTCATCGGCCAAATTATTTTCTTCCAACAATTCGCGCAGACGTCTGACAGCGCGAAGGTAACGCATGCTGGCAGCCGGTGCGTTTAACCCAAGGACCTGGGCGATTTCTTGATTAGACAGATGTTCGTAATGTCGCATGATGATGATCTCTCGGTCTTGGTCACCCAGCATTTCGATCCCTGATTCAACCCGTGAAGCAATCTCCTTCTGCGTCGCGGCGGCAGCGGGAGTGATTGCTGGATCACGAAGTTGAACCGCGAAATCCAACGTCGATTGATCCGGACCCACTGCGGCCGTCATTGGCTGCTCGCGATCCATGTTGCGTTTTGCGCTGACGCGGTGCCGACGATACGTGTCAATGATTCGGTCCCAGGCAATCTGTCGCAACCAAAGATGAAATGCCATCACGGGATCATCCAGGTATTTATCCAGACGTCCGCTGGCTTCAATCATCACATCCTGAACAACGTCGCTGACATCAACACGCCGCTGGACTTTGCGATCAAGTCGAAGTTCGACTAAACGCCGAACCGCGACACGGTGTTTCTCCAGCAACCTGTTGATGGCATCTTTGTCACCCGTTTTCGCGGATGCCAATAGTTCCTCGGTCTGGTCGCTGCCTGGCCAAATTGACTTTGCCATGAAATACCGTTCGACTTAAAAACCGGGACCAAGTGAAACACCGAAATTATCGACATCATTGTGACTGCAATCAGGCTGCGAATGAAGTCCGGATCAAGCGATTCCGATTCCATCTTCGGTCGCCCAGTAACCACCACGCGAGTGGTCAAAGAGAGGTTTTTGACCGCGGTGCGACTCATCGAAGCCACTGCCGGCATTCCAAACCTCTCTGCCGCCCACCCAAGTACTGACAGGCCAACCCGTCAACGACTCTCCATGCCAAGGACTCCACTTGGACTTGGTGTGCTGCCTGGCGTCGTCGATGGTGCTGGACTTTTCTAAATCCACCAAGACCAAATCAGCGTCGTAGCCTGCGGCAATGCGTCCTTTGCCAACAATACCCCAGATTCGTGCCGGTGCATCGCACATCCACGAGGCCACCTGAGGTAGCTCGCACTGACCTGCGACAACACGATTCAGAATCAACGCCAGGCTATTTTCGACCGCTGGCAACCCCGATGGACTGTTGGGATAGGACTGCGACTTTTCCTCCAGTGTATGGGGAGCGTGATCGGTCGCGACGACTTGGATCGTGTTGTCAAGCAATGCCTGCCAGAGACCCACATTATCAGCTTTGGTTTTGATAGACGGATTCATCTGAATTCGTGTGCCCAGTCGAGGGTAGTCGTCCACGTTGAACAACAAATGATGCACGCAGACTTCGGCCGTCAAATAGGGATTGGATTCCGCCAAGTAGACAAGTTCAGCTGCTGTCGAAACGTGCAGCACATGAAAGCGGTGTTTGTGCCGACGCGAAAGATCCGTTGCTCGCTTGGTCGCAATCATCGCTGCCTTTTCGTCACGGATGCGCGAGTGGTCAGCAATATCGGTCGTCCCGTCTAACCTGGCCGCATTCGCTCGGACCGTGGTTTCATCTTCACAGTGCGCACAGATCGGCAAAGTGGTTTCGGCAAAGATACGTTCCAGCGCCGACTGTTCGTCCACCAGTAGGTTGCCCGTGCTGCTGCCGATAAATATTTTGATCCCTGGAACATTCGTGGCCGCCGCCAAATCCGCCACGTTGTCAGGAGTCGCGCCAATGTAGAAACCATAATTCACCAGCGACTTGCTTTTGGCGATCGCTTCTTTTGCTCGAACACCATCGACGGTGATTGCCGGCGGCTTTGTGTTTGGCATTTCCAAAAATGTCGTCACGCCGCCAGCAGCGCACGCGTGAGACGCAGTCGAAAGATCTTCCTTGTGAGTCAGGCCGGGTTCGCGGAAGTGAACTTGGTCATCAATCACGCCGGGCATCAAATGGAGCCCCGTGCAGTCGATGACAGAATCCGCCTGAACCGAAGATCCCGCATCGACATCCAAGATTTTACCGTCTTCGATCAGAACTGATCCGGTGCGAACAGAATCAGTCAAAACAACACGGGCGTTGCGAAAAAGTGTTCGGGTCATTGCGTCGGTATCGAGCGAGTTCAAGATTTCCGCGTCCAAATTGCGCGGTCTTTTACAAGCGTATCCCGTTTACTTTTGCCGACCAAGCCCGCGACGAAATGCGTCGAAAACATCTTTGTACGCGGCTGG
>CAYUGI010000062.1:0-26846 GCA_964444105.1 uncultured Pirellulaceae bacterium | reverse complement strand
GCGACGTCTTCGCCTTCGAGATGCATTGGGTTGCCTTTGAATGTGATCACTCCAGAACGTGCCATCGTCATCATCTCCGCATGGTTGAAAAAGGTTATATTCATTGACCAGACATTTTCCTCATGCCCCGAATCTCAGTTGGCATGATTGTCCGGCAGTCACTCTCTAGCCAAAGTATGATGCCCTGGCCAACATGAGTGAATGGGGCGATTAATTGTCGTTCACGAAAAGTCTGGATCGCTCAGCGATGACTTCTGCGGATCGAGTTCAGCAGGTTTTCGCGGCAATCGTTGCCATTCGTTTCAATCCCACTGCTAATTCCTTTTGCCAATCACAAGAGCCTCCACCGTGAGCCTTAGGACTTTTGTTCAGAATCGAATTCCCGCCGGCGGCCTTTTATCATTGGCTCTCTTTAGCCTGGCGACACTTTTGCCGCTGAATCTCGCTTTGGCAGCCGACGGATCGAAATATGCCCACAGCGACTCCGATGCCAGGTTCTTGCACCACATCGATCTTTATGACGCTAATAATCGAAAAATCACGGCTGATTCCACGAAGCCTTACTCATCTGTGAAAACCTGCGGTCGTTGCCATGACTACGAAACGATCTCGCACGGTTGGCATTTCAACGCATTTGACCCGGAAGCCAAAAGTGGCCGTGAAGGCGAGCCATGGATCTGGACGGACGAACGAACGGGAACTCAGCTGCCGCTTTCGTATCGCGATTGGGAGCAGGCATTTGATCCAAGTGATCTAGGCATCTCGGCCTGGCAAATGACAGAAAAGTTTGGGGCGCGAATCCCCGGTGGCTCGATGGCAGCTGGCCAAATCGCGGAGAAAGCTGACTCGGAAACAGAGGCTCCCTCAAGATGGAATCTATCCGGGGCGCTCGATATTGATTGCATGATTTGCCACGCTCGAAGCGGAGCCTATGACTTCAACCAGCGCCGAGAACAGATCGAAGAACAGAATTTTGCCTGGGCATCCACGGCAGGCCTGCGTCTAGGATCCGTCGATGGAAAGGTGTCCCGAATTAAGGACGGATCGGACCCGGATGACGATGCGATCAAAGCAAAGTTGCCCAAAGTGGCCTATGACGCAAGGCGTTTCAACTTGGACGGGACGGTGTTCATGGACCTGATTCGAGAGCCGTCCAGCAACGCTTGCTACCAATGTCACAGCAATCGCATTGTTGGCGATCAAGGGACCGAGCAACGATGGGTGCATGACGAAGATGTCCACGTCCGCGCTGGAATGGCGTGTGCCGACTGCCACCGTAACGGAATCGATCACCACATCGTTCGTGGATTCGAGGGTGAAGAAAACCCCAGTGGCAAAGCCGTCGAAACACTTTCTTGTGCTGGCTGTCACCTTGGGAGTGACGATGAAAGCGAATCCGGCGAGAGTCTAATCACAGCTCGCGCCGGACGCCTGGGATCCCCCAAGCCGCTTCACGCGGGCCTTCCACCAATTCACTTTGAAAAACTGTCTTGTACCGCTTGCCACGGCGGGCCCGCACCGCGTGACGAAGCACTGCGTCTGATGACTTCATTGGCGCACGGCCTCGGCGACAAAGGGCACCGCGATGGATTCGAGATGCCTGCTATTCAAGGGCCTGTCTACAAAAAACAACCCAACGGGAAAGTGCACCCGCATCGCACCATGTGGCCAGCGTACTGGGCAACTGTCGCCGATGGCGTAGCTACCCCCATCGATCCGGAAACGGTCTACGAAACGACCCGTAAAACGTTACGCGTCCGCAAGAACTTCATCGACGAGTTGGTGCTACCAAAACTTAGCAGTAGTGACTTGAAACAAGTGCTGGGGGACGATCGCGCCAGAACGCCCAAAGACGAATGGACCGAAGAGGAGCGGGCAAAGCTTGACGAAATTCAAACAGCGAGCGGCCAAGCTCTTTTCGCGGAGAAAGTATCCGCAGCCTGCGAAGCCTTGGAAAAAGAACTCCAGGCCGAACAAGTTGCTTACATCTCCAGCGGTTTTGTTTACGCCCGCGACGAAGCTCCGAAGACGCTTCGCAAGATCACACTGAAATCCACCGACGCGATCGACGCCGTCAGCTGGCCTATGGCTCACAATGTTCGCCCGGCGGGTTGGTCACTCGGGATCGCCGGCTGCACAGAATGCCACAGTGAGCAAGGGAAAATCTTTGCATCCACGGTCACTCCAATCGGTCCTGGGCCAGACGTCGGTGAGTCGATCACGATGGCGTCGCTACAAGGGATTGACGCCAATCAACGCCTGGCCTGGAACCAGCTTTTCAGCGGACGCAAATCATTCAAGTATGTCATCATCACGTCGCTGCTACTGTTGCTGATGACTTTACTGATCGGCATCGGTGCGGTGGGCGCTAGGATCGCCAATCGTGTGGAGAGTTCCAGTCTTTCAGCAACCAACCAAGAGAAGACAACGGCATGAGAACTTGGATCGACCGAATTTTGTTACTGGGGATTCTCGCTGTCGTCACCGTGCTGACGATCACCGCGTTTCCGGTTCTCGCTGGCTATCACTTGGGTGGAACAATGCTCCTGCTGCACATGATGGCCAGTGGCGCGTTGGTTTTCGCACTGCCCATCGCCGGAATTCTGTGGCTGTCGCGTGCGTTAAGCAACGCAGATTCAAGTCGCATGCAACGCTGGGGTTTTTGGCTATTGCTCGCAACCGGATTCGCGACCATTGCAACCGTGTTTTTCTGCATGCTGCCGTACCCCTCCACCGACACAATGCATCAGCTGATTGCGTTGCATGGCTGGGCTGGATTCGCAATGGTTCCGGCGGTCGTGTTGCTGGTCGTCGGCTCGCTGCGTTGGCGACGCATCCAATTGACACGGTCTGCAACACCAGGGTGAAGCCAAGTAGGCTTGCGAGCTGCGGGATGATCAAACGTAACCCGCATCAATGCTGTGCTAAGACTTTCGCAGGCTTCATCGTAGGAAGCTGGCACGCCATCGATCTGCGACGAAATCTTCTCGGCCATTTTGCAAGCTTGCACGTCGGCGTCGTATTCGCTTCGATACGCGACGATTCTCAGGATCAACATCGTAAAGAGGATGCCCGCAGCGCTACCCAGCGGCAGTGCCCAAGTGGAGTCGCCAGCGATACGTGTGACCAAAACGGCAGCAACCCACGCTGGCAGTATCGCAAGCATTCGCAGCGGCACATGTCGTCGGCGCAAATGTGCTGCTTCGTGTAACACCACCATTGCAATCTGTTCTCGTCCAAGCTCGTCTAGCAACCGGTCGGACAGCAACAATGAACGAAACCTTGGTACGAACCCCGCTACCATCGCATTGTACGCGCGTCCGCCAGTGTCCCAACGAACCGGCCGGGTCCCTTTGATCTCTGCATGATGCAGCAGATCACAGACCCAATCTTGCATGCTCCTTCGCATGGGCGATGTCTTGAATAACCTGCGAATCAAAACCGGAAGCCCGATTACCACGAACAAAACCACAATGGCGCCTGTGGTCCATGATGCCGTCGTTTCCGAAATCGGTAGCAAAGAAATGCCATCCGAAACACCTAATAGCATCAGCACGGGCGCCACCAACCAGGCAAGTCCGCTGCGAAACGACAGCCAAAGTGATTGAACGTGGCAACGTACTCCTCCCTCGGCATAGCCCAGTCGGACACCGTACGATTGCTCCGCTGACCAAGTGGCCAGTGTCATCAGCAATCCCGGCATCAATAAGACAATCGACTGCAACGCCATTGAAGACTCCAGCACCGACGTCTCTGCGATCGCTTCGGCCAACCCAAATCCGACCAAGCAAAGCACGATGATGAATAGCGACATCCAGCGAAACACTTCGAGTTGTTTTTCAAGCCAGCGAGCACCCACCATCGGTTCCAATTGCTCGGTCACGACCTGCCTGGCGATCAACCATGACCCAGCATGACAAAGGAGTGTCCACAGCAGGACGAGGCCCATGGATGCCAGTAGAGCACCGGACAGACCATATTGAGCAAGAAAATCGCCCGCTGGCCCAGGGATCGAACCGCAGCTAAGCGAAACGATGACGACCAGAAAGTAGAGCAACTGCATGTGGGTCGCCGGTACGAAAAAGAGGGGAAGCAAACGCCGATTCTATCCCAGTGTTTCGCCGCCGCGTCGCAATAATACGCATGAAACGGGTGTCGGCAAGCTTCATGGCGTCCGAATGTAGGGGTTTTAACAATCAGCATTCCATCAAGCGCAGGACGCAAATGGTCACATCGGCGCGATCCGACGCGAACCCATGTCGGTTGTCAGGACAACGTGTGCGTCGAATGCTCTTTGAATCAACGCGTGCTTGATGTCTTGATGCGGCTGCGAGTCCCAGAGATCTTGATGTTCCCAAGGATCAGCATGCAGATCGTAGAGCTCGCCCAGATTCTTGTCGTGATACACGCAAAGCTTGTAACGCTCGTCACGATACATCGTTCCAAATGTGCCACTGCCGCCGGTGAAGTGCGGGTCCAGAGCATCAAAGTACTCGCTACGTACAAAATCGCGGTGCTTTGCTGGGCTGGCTTCGCCTCTGAGTATTGGCAGCAAGCTTTTTCCTTGCATGTAGTCCGGGCATTGCAGGCCTGCCAACTCCATCAATGTAGACGTCAAGTCGAGCAGTTCAACCAAACCGTTTGCTTGAACGTCCTGAGCAAAACGTTCCGGCCATGACAGGATCAATGGAATACGCACTAAACCTTCATAGAAACGGCATCCTTTAAACATCAATCCGTGATCGCCTAAGGCTTCGCCGTGGTCGCTTGTGAAAATGATGACCGTGTTGTCCAGTTGGCCCGTGCTTTCTAACTCCGACATGATGCGAGCAAATTGGTCGTCAATCTGTTTGATCATCGCATAGTACAACGCTTGAACGCGGTGCGCGTCATGCTGCTCGGGCGTGCGCAGTTCATCTTGGTAGTCGAGTGCCGCCAGTTTTCTCTGTTGGGCAAGATCGGAATCGCGAAAGTGAGGCCCCGGCATGTCCGCCGGATCAAATTGGTCCGCGTAAACCTTCGGCGGAATGAACGGGGGATGAGGATCATAGATATTGATGTTTAGCAGCCAGGGCTCGCTGGTATCGGAGTGTTTTTGAATAAACTCCTTTGCGCAATCGCTGGCCCATGTCGTCTGGTGCATGTCGGGATCAACACGCGAATCACTGTTTCGCATGGCATCTAAATCGCCGCCATGCTGGCGAACCCACTCTGCGTAGTGGTGGCCTTCCTCCCAATCGTCCCTGGGGGCATGGCTGAATTTCCAATAAGAAAAACCGTCATCTAAGCGTGGCTCGGTTCGATGGCCCGCGCTGCTGAGATGAAACTTGCCAATCAACCCACAGTCGTAACCCGACTCGGCAATCAGTTTCGTGATCACTGGTGGGAAGTCCGGAAACGACTCATTGCCGTTTCGCGTGTTGTGAACTCGCGACGGATACATCCCCGTCATGAAACTAGATCGGCTGGGCGTGCAGATTGGGCTTTGGCAATACGCGTGCGTAAAAGCGACTCCGCTGCGAACCAGCGCGTCGATATGAGGCGTTACAACGTGCGGATTGCCTAATGCGCTGATCGTGTCGAAACGCTGCTGATCGGTGCAGTACCACAGGATATTTGGTCGTTCTTTCATGGCGATAGTCTAGCACTTTCAAGCAAAGGCACACGGTGTGAAACACTTCGTGTGAAACCCCATTGGCCTTCACAAATTTTGCTTTGACAGACTACAAGGCGTTCACTAGTTCATTGAATCGAAGCTTGATGTTGGAGACAAAAATGTTTGCCGTACAACCTGCCACAACCTTTCTGAAACGAACTTTTGGGCGGCTACGTTACACGAGACTGGGATTCTATGCGTTGGCGGCGATGCTAATGAATCGATCGACTGTCCAAGCCGACGACAGTGTTGCCGATGCGACGAATCAGGCAACGATAACAGCCACCGAAAAACTGAATGCTGCCAAGACGACACTTGTAGACGCTTTCAATGGCGACACTGAAGCGATGTTGGCATTGTTCACACAGTACTTGCTGCCTGTTGTGATTGCGGCAGTGGTTATCTTCGTTGGATATATCGTCGCCGGTTTTGTAGGAGAAAAAGCCAGCCGCTTTGTGTCCAAGCAAGTCGACAAAACACTGGGGCAATTCGCTGGCAAGGCCGTCAAGACGATCACGTTCTTGTTCGTCTTAATGGGCGTATTTGGCTACTTTGGGTTTTCGTTTACCAGCGTGGCTGCGATCTTAGCGGCTGCAGGTTTTGCGGTCGGCATGGCGCTGGCGGGAACGCTGGGCAACTTTGCAGCCGGCATTATGTTGCTGATTTTTCGCCCATTCAAGGTTGGTGATTATGTCGTGATGGCAGGAACGGAGGGAACCGTCGAAGAGATCGATCTCTTCACCACGCAACTGAACACTTTGGACAATCGCCGTTTGATTGTTCCCAATGGCGAAGTCTACGGAACGACGATCGAAAACGTCACTCACAACCGCTACCGACGCGTCGACGTCGATGTCGGCTGCGACTACGAAGCTTGCTTGGACAAAACACGCGCAACGTTGGAAACCGCCATCGCGAGTATCCCACATGCTGTCAGCGACCCGGCACCGCAAGCCTATTTGATGGAACTAGGAGACTCGTCGGTCAACTGGCAGGTGCGAGTTTGGTGTCGTCCCGCCCACTACTGGGATGTCCGCCAAGACCTTACGGCGGCAACGAAGAAGGCGCTCGACGCAGCAGCGATTTCAATTCCGTACCCGCAATTGGACATTCACATCAGCAACGAAGAGGAAGCCGCAGCGACAAGACCAAGAAGGCGCGATGCACCGATCTTGCAAGCGAACTTGGTCAAGCAGTTGCAGACGCGAAGAGCTGCTTAGCGGCGACGTCGATGCACAATGCCCACTAACGCTAGAGAAAGACAAAAGAAACAGTTTGGTTCCGGCACGGCAGTCGCAAACGAAAGTCGGCTCGCCAAAAAACCATCGCCTGGAGTTGGCATCGTGAGTGCATCGATCTCATCCAAATACGGTGATAGGAGCGACGAAAAGTTACCGTAAAAATTGCCTGCAGCAGCGTCAGATGTATTCGTAATTCCAAAGTGGGCGCCAATCACAGCCAATTGCCCATCCACATTGATCAGCGCCGTATGGCCCGAATCTCCACCGATCAAACCAGCTTCATCGATCCCTAGTGAGTCGCTCGGGATACTATCGGGACCGAAGGTACCATCAGCGTTCGCCTTGCTCGGATCGGTTGGGTCAAACGTGTAGAAAATGCTCACGGTTGGACTCGAGGAAGTTGCGCCAAACCCTATTACACCAATATCTCGAATTACGTTTTTTCCCAGGCGGTGTGTCAACTCACCGTCGGGATCGCCCATTGCGTCAACATTTCGTAACGGATTGGAATTGAGAAAGAACTCTTTCCCAACGAGGTCAGCCGCACCTCCCGCGTAAATCGCAAATGGATTTACCCCGTGAGCGGCAGGGATGGGAGCCGCCAGTCGAAACAGAGCGATATCGCTCGGCTCACTCGAGCCATCAGCGAAATTGGTTGTTAAGACGGTTCGTGAGTCGGCACCGTAAGCACGCGATACTCCGTCACTCCCGACAAATCTAGGATTCGACGTCCCGGCGTGCGCCGCGGCGATGTAGTGCTGTGGTGTAATCAACACCGCTCGGCCCGTTGACTCGATCACCATCCCATCGACGTCATTTAGACTCGCTGGCGTGCTGACCCCAATACCAGAGAGATCGTATCCGCTAAGGATAAATCCTGGGTCGACATTAGGCAGGTAAATCGATTCTCCCGCCCCATCCAAAACGTTTTCCGATGAGAATCGATTGTGACGCGATGGCGTGTATTGATCGTAGACAGCAGCTGACGCAGTGGCACTCAAAAACGTGAATTCAAATGCGCCCATCAAACCAACGAAAATGAATAGTAGATATTGGCGTTGGATTTTCATGTTGTTGTTTTCCTTGAGAAGCCTCGAACGAGTCCAGTCTAACCAGCGTTTATCAAACTGCCCCCGCAAAAATCGCATCACCGTAAAGTAGCCTGCCGGCAGACGTCAGCAATCGATTCTTTTGTCGACAAATGATGGGTCGGTATATTGCACGCAATCAACGGTCCTGCGATGGACGAGTAATCGTTAATATCATGAGTATTAATGATAACTGCTACTGCTCTTCCGCGACGCGAGAGGCTGACGATCGCGGCAATTGCCTCGGCGGTGGCTTGCTGCAAGATCACCAAAATCGTGGTCTCTGCTGACAGCTGAGCCTCACTTTCGACCAGCAGCTCCGGCAGAGTCAGCGCGTCAGTACGTTCCAGACGCGCTAGCGTGCGAATAAGTTCCTTCAGGTGATGCGGCCCCCTCCCTTGAGGTATCAAGACCGGACGACGCCGATCGCTTTCGCTCATCATTGATGCCGCCGCAGTTGCTTCACCTCGAATACGATGATCCCCCGTCCAACCTTCCTGCCGAATACGATCAGCCGCGTCACGGCCGTTTGTTGCCAGAGCGAAGGGTTCGCCGGTTTCGTGCAACCAGGCGGCGATTGAAGCGGCCGCGGTAATGGCAACATCACTGCGGTGCGGTTCGTTATGCCGCGGGTTGGTGGACTCGTGCAAATCCAGCACCAGCGTCGCTCCGGCAATCGACGATGGCTCATAGATTTTGCTGTGCAGCGTCCCTGTTCTCGCCGTTGCAGCCCAGTGAACGCTTCGCATTGGATCTCCGGGTTGCCAACGACGGATGCCGCGCAGTCGCGTTGGGTCATCCATGACGTTGTCACGCATGCGAATTTCGCCAATCGGTCTTCGCGAGCCAATCTCGTAGGCACCGAGCGTTTTGATATCTGGAAGCACCGTTACATACTGCGGGTCAGTGCCCACGCGATAGCGACGATAAAATCCCATCAGGTCGCCGGTCTCTAAAACGGTCGGCCCAATTTGAAAATAGCCTCGTCGGTTACAACGGATTTGGTACTCGAGGTCTTTTGACTCGCCGGGCCACAGTAGCAGCACTTTGATGCGATCGCCTTCGACAGCAAGCGTGGGAGGATCGTGCAGAACCGCCCACCTGGGCAGCAAGTCTTCCACGAGTATCCAAAAAACGGGAATCCGACTGGTGTTGGTGACTTGCAATTGGACATCTAGCAAAGAACCGACTTTGATTTCCTTGGCAATTCCCAATCGTGTGGCGACCGTTGAGTCGGCCCAGGTGGCAGACACAAATTTGTTAATCAGCAAAACGCCCGCGGTGCTGATAGCTGCCAAAATCCAAAGGGACGCTCCGAAAACCATCCCGCAAAGCAACACGAAACAGATTCCCGCCAGCAATGCGAAACTTGGGCTCGGTTCCTTTAAGCCTGTTTCATCTTGCTTCGGCTGGGACATTAATCGTTTCTGTTGTTATCGCGCGGCGTTGTTTGCAAAGAAACTGTGACCAAAATCACTTGGCTTGGATGGTCGGTACAGCGATGTCACCGACGATTTCATCGACAACCGATTCGGTCGTCACCTTTCGAAGACGGCTTTCGGGACGCAAGATAAGACGATGATTCAAAACCGGGCTGAGGATTTTCTTGATGTCATCGGGCTGCACATACCCGCGTCCGCGAATCGCAGCCATCGCTTGAGAGCAAATGAATAACGCAATTGTCGCTCGCGGACTTCCTCCTAATGCTAGGTCTTCATGTGCGCGCGTCTGACTAATGATCTGCAAGATATACTGTCGCACACGCGGATCGACGTGGACCTTTCGGATCGCGGCTTGCGCATCAACAAGCTCTTGAGCCGAGGCAACTGCTTCAAGCGTATCGACAGGATGCTTGAACTGAAGCATCTCCAGCATCCGCATTTCTTCCTCCATCGACGGATAGCCCAAGTTGAAACGCATTAGAAAACGATCTAACTGAGCTTCGGGCAACGGGAACGTCCCCTCATGATCAACCGGGTTTTGCGTCGCAATGACCAGAAACGGTTTTTCCAAAGTGTGGGTCGTACCATCGACTGTCACCCGACCTTCGGCCATCGCCTCCAACAAAGATGCTTGCGTCCGCGGAGTTGCGCGATTGATCTCGTCGGCCAGCAGCACCTGAGTAAAGACTGGGCCGGGTCGGAATTCGAATTCGGCAGTCTTCTGATTGAAAATGGACGTACCGGTGACATCCGTGGGCAACAGATCTGGCGTGCATTGAACCCGTTTGAATTTGCAACCTAAACTCTTCGCCATCGCCCGAGCCAGCATTGTTTTGGCAACACCAGGCACGTCTTCCAGCAAAATATGTCCGCCGCTAAGCCATGCCACCATCGAAAGGACCAACTGCTTACGTTTGCCTACGATGGCGTTCTCCACGTTGCCAATGATTCGCTTGGCCAATTCACTGACTGCAACAAGCTCAGACGAACCCGAAGCAGGCTTGGATGCTGCGACAGCCGGACTTGCTGGTGACTTCACGGAAGAAACTGGCGGGGCAGTGGGAGGTGTAGGAGGATTGGGTTCCCGTTGGCTCATAGACTCTATCTCAGCAGGCGATGTAGCAGCTGTCGCTGGGCGTGCCGGCTATCGCGTTGAAAGGGACAAGAAAACAGCTGCACCAATTCCATTCGAAAAATGCGAGCCGTTCCCGCGATTGCGGCACCGAAATTGCAAACGTTATGATACTCGTTCCAAAGCTGCCGCGTTGGCAGTTCGATTTCGGCTTTCATTGGGCTTGGTTGAATTTTCCTTAAGAGGATCGGAATGTCCGTGAATCCTTGCTTGTTGGTCACTGATGATGATCGCGCCTTTCGCAGTGTGCTATGCGAGAGTTTGCAGCGACGTGGGTTCGACGTGACTCAAGCTAGCGACGGCGATGAAGCGATAAGTGTGCTTGGCTCCCAAGAGATCCACCTTGCTTTGGTCGACTACCAAATGCCGCGCGTGACTGGCCTGGAGGTGATGCAACACGTGCTCGAGTGCTCCCTGCCAGTTCCATGCGTCTTGATGACGGCTCAGTTGGACGAGACGGTTCGCAAATCTGCGATGAACTTGAATGCTTATCAGGTGCTCAGCAAACCGGTTCGTCTCAACGAACTAGCGGGGGTTGTCGGCAAGGCTCTTCGCGAAGCTTGGGGCTGGTCGCCTCAAACTTAGGGTGTCGAGCGGTCTCTCAGCGACCTACCAACGACCTGTCGCTCGGTCGGCGGTCACGATTCGTCTCGCTTCATTGCTAATCCCATATGCCAGGTTGGGATGGTTCAGTTCCAGGAAGACCGTGTACTTCTGATGCACGGCTTCGGTGCGGACGACGGGAGCGTGGGTGATTCGCAAAAAGTTGACAGGCTGGCCATTCCAACGTTTTGTGTAAACCCCTGCTTCGATCGACGGCTCATGCTGCAATTCGTAGTGCTGAGTTAGCGTTTGAATCAGCTTCTGTGGGTCACCAGTGAATCCATGCAGTGAGATGCGTTGAGCCTGACCCGACTTATCGAAGTAGTAGGTCATCGTTCCCGCAAGATCAGTCGCCTCGGTGCCTGTGACCACCGGAACACGAAGACCTTGCAGGCTCAGGTCGGCAAGGACTGTGCTGACACGTGAAAAGTGTGCGATGACTTTTTCCGGAGTCGCGTCAAACCGAATGACCTTGCGAAGATCATCCACACGAGTACCAACCAACGAAGGAAGCGGAGCTTCACTGGGAAGACCACGAAGCTTACGAACCATTGCCTCGTCATAAGAGAAGCGACTGCCATCGTCGAGCCGGAGTTTCTCAACTTCGTAATGCGAGTGATTTGCGTAAGTCGCATCCACAGGATTAGATGTGTCCCACGAAGCCGCTGTGTATTCTCCGTAGCCAGAAGCCCCACGGTTGTCGCGGTCTTTGCTTCTGAAGAGGCTGGTGACTTTCGTCATCGCTGACCGACCGAAATCCGTCTCCGAAGCGACATAAGGCGTAGCGGCAGCAAGACCTAGTAGAAAGATGAGTCGAAGTGGTGTCAGCATGGCAATGATTTATAGCGGGAAGGAACGCGATCAGAGCGGTCAGTCACAACACGGTGACACAGAATCGTTCATCGACATCGGCCGCGAACAACTTCGCCATTCCTATCACAACCTGCACACGCGTTGGGACCGATACTGCCCGCACAGTGGATTGGTGGCGGCGCTAACCCGAATGATTGATGGTTCCCTTGAATCGCGTTATAAGTCGATGACCGTGTTAGGTTTGCCAAATCCGAGGCGTTCAAGCTTCGCGAAACGCCTCGGTCGGCAATAACCTGGCAGCTCGCCACGCTGGAATCATCGCCCCAAGGACTCCGATCACCAATGCGATGATGGCTCCGCGGATGAGTACACCGCCATCGATTGCTGGGGTGAGAATGCCCTGGGCGGCGGTCGAGTTGGCAAGGATCCGCGTCAACACGATCGCAAGGATGCTTCCAACGACACAGGCAACCACGGCTAGCAAACATGACTCCAGCAAGATCATTTTGACAACTCGCGCCCGAGGCCAGCCCATCGCGCGAAGGATACCGATTTCGCGGGTGCGCTCTAAGACGCTCGTCATCATGGTATTCAAAACGCCAAAAGCACCCAGGATCAACGCGATCAACGAGGTCATCCCTGCCATCGCTTGAGCCAGCTGCATTCGGGTATCTGTTTCAACAAAGTCGTCGGTCGTCAATGCGTTGAGTTTTGGGTCAAGCGATTCGATCGCAGTGACCGCTGCGTCAGCTTTGGCAGCTCCAACAGGTTTTTCCAAAACAACGTTGATGTACGTTACCTGGCTCGCCCGGTCAGCAAGCTTTTGCAACTGCCTGAGCGGGAAAATCATCGACCCATTTTCCCAGGCGCTTTGGCTATTGAAAATCCCTGTCACCAAATAGGGTTCCTCAAAGATCATCACTTCCTCACCCGCTGCCACTCCGACGCGGTTTGCAAGATTCACGCCCAGCAGAACGCGATGGACATTTTTTTCGTCGACTTCAACCTGAGATTCCAGCTTGTAGTCGTCCAGCAGCCACGACCCGTCTGCGATTCCCATCGATGGAACACCATAGATTTCCTGTTCCTCCAGGGACATCGTTTCCAGCAACACGCCGGCTGCTTGATCGACGCCTGTCACCGTTGCGATTTTTTCCGTAAATGATTCATCGACCGAACTACTCAGTCGATCCGCAGTGCCTTCCCGTGATACCACCACATCGACACTGTGCGACTGATAAACGTCGGCGAACGATTTTGTGAACCCCTTGGCGATACCCAAAAGCGACACGACTGCTGCGATGGCGGTAGCAAATGCCAGCAAGGTCAGGCCTGTGCGAAACGGCCTTCGCGTCAAGTTCTTGAAAATCAGCGAGAAAAAACGCATAGGGCTAATCGATGGGTAAGCAAACTTGAGTCAATCCGTGCCGTTTCGAAGATAGGCAAGCAACGAAAATCGGGCGATGCAGCGTAGCTTTTCTTGGGCGGCAACCGCAACTGGACGGCGAAATGCAAGAGCGCCGACCATAGAAGTAGCTCGTTCTCTCTCCATCGAAATCATAGTTCCATGCGATTTTTGTTCGTTCTCGCGATGCTGCTTGCAGCTACCGGATGTCAGCACAAGCCATTCTTGATGCGAGGCGTGATGAGCATGAATGGCGACATGAACATGAACGGAAACATGGACATGTCCGGCGACATGAATATGAGCGGCGACATGTCAACCAGTATCAAAACGGACAATACCGCCTCGAGGCTTTCCGCTGTAAACGTGTCCGGTAACTCGCTGGCCGGCCCCAAGATCGCTGTGGTGGACGTGGATGGCCTGTTGCTGAACCAGAATATCTCTGGCCTTGGTTCCATGGGAGAAAACCCAGTCGCTTTGTTTCGTGAAAAACTGAACGCGATCGCAGATGATCTTACGGTCGGTGCAGTTGTGCTTAGAATCAATTCGCCCGGCGGCGGTGTTACCGCTGCGGACGTGATGGCCCACGACCTGCAAGAACTGAAGCAAAAAAGAAATCTGCCAGTCGTCGCTTGTCTGATGGTGACAGGAACAGGTGGTGGATATTACTTAGCCACGCATGCTGATGCGATCATTGCACACCCGACGTCGGTCGTTGGCGGAATCGGAGTCATCATGAATGTCTACAACATGGAAGACACCATGGGGCAATTCAATATTTTGACCGACCATATCAAAGCGGGCGAAAAAATCGACGCCGGCACACCCGAACGCGCCATCGAGGACGATGAACGCGAAATGCTGCAGGAAATCGCTGATTCATTCCAAGAACGTTTTGTCGACCACGTGAAATACGCTCGCGGAGAGATTGAATCTGCAGAGCAGGTATTCGAGGGCCGCGTCTACACTGGGGTCCAGGCAGAGAAGCTAAATCTGGTGGATCGCGTTGGCTATTTGAGTGATGCCCTGTCGCATGCAAGGCAATTGTGCGGTGCGGCTCCCGATGGCCCTGTCGTTATGTTGCGTCGCGACAATGATCGCGCATACACGACGCTTGATGTAACGCCGAATGATCCACTGGGAACGTCGTTGCTTCCAATCAAAATTCCAGGACTGGACCGCAGTTCAATGCCAACTTTCCTTTACCTTTGGCAGTCCGACCCAAGCTTGGCCGCGGTTGTTCGCTAAGACAAGGCTCTCAATTCACAGACGCAGAAATTCATTGCGTCTCGCAATAGAGTCGCTACGCTCTAGGCAGTCTTCCAAGAACTGTTTCTTTTGGGTGTAGTCATTCGATGCGTTACCTTGCTCTCTTGCTGCTGATCGGATCTTTCGCGAACGTATTCGCCGATCAAAAGCCGAATGTGTTGTTGATTTTGGTTGACGATCTGAAGCCGGCTATGGGTTGCTATGGCGACGCGATCGCCAAGACGCCACACCTGGACGCACTGGCAGGGCGCGGAATGCGATTCGACCGCGCCTATTGCAATCAGGCTGTCTGCGCCCCTTCTCGCTTCACACTGATGCTCGGCTCTCACTCGACGTCCACCGGGCTGTACGGACTGGGCAGTCAGCTTCGCCAAATTGTCCCCGATGCCGTCACCATGCCTCAGCATTTTGCCAAGCACGGTTATCGCACCGAATCACTAGGCAAAGTGTTCCACATCGGTCACGGAAATCAAGGAGATCCAAATTCCTTCAGCGTGCCGCATTTGAAAGATAAAGTCATCGAGTACCTGGAACCCGCTAGCACCGACGGAGGAAAGCTAACGCGTGAAGAAGCCCTGTTCACGAATCAGCGGTTGGGCGAGATTAAGTCACTTCCTCGTGGCGCGGCGTTCGAGGCTCCTGACGTCGCTGATGATCAGTACGCAGATGGACGTATCGCCGTCGAGACCATCCGCCGTCTTGAGCAGGCCCAATCCTCCGAGTCGCAGCAGCCCTTCTTTATCGCAGCTGGATTTGTGCGTCCCCACATGCCGTTTTGTGCTCCGAAGAAATACTGGGATCTGTATGATCCTGCGCGGCTACCGATGCCCCAAAATGAAACGTTCCCAATCGATGCGCCACCTGTTGCCGGAAAAAAAGGAGGCGAGATTACTGCCTACAAACCGGTTCCCACTGAAGGCAAAATCGACGATGACCTGAAGCGTCAGTTGATTCACGGCTACTACGCGAGCATGAGTTTCGTTGACGCACAGATTGGCAAAGTCATGAAGTCGCTGGACGAACTGCGGCTTGCTGACAACACCATCGTTGTCCTTTGGGGTGATCACGGTTTTCATTTGGGCGACTTAGGCATCTGGACTAAGCACACCAACTACGAGCAAGCCAACCGAATTCCCATTTGCATCATTGCCCCCGGTGTTACCCAGGAAGGCTCTGCGACGAAGCAGCTCGCCGAATCAGTTGACATCTTCCCGACACTTGCAGAACTCGCCGGAATCCCGATCCCAATCGGTCCACAACCGATCGACGGTGTCAGCTTGGTTCCTGTATTGAAAGACCCTCAAGCTCGTGTGCGTGACCACGCCTTTCATGCGTACCCGAAGAAAACGCTGGGCCGCGCCATCCGAACGCAGCGCTATCGGCTCGTCCAATGGAAAGCGATCGCTGCAAACGATTCTACAGCGCAATACGAGCTGTACGACTACCAGTCCGATCCGTTGGAAACGAAAAACCATGCGGATGAGAAACCCGAAGTGGTGCAGCAACTCAAGGAAATGCTCGACCGCTATCCGAACGCTGTGCCTCGCAAAAAAACGAAAAAGCCACGCAAGCTACAGAGTGCGAAATAAAGCAAACACTCGGTACAGCTTCAGATCTTTAGCCTAGCCAGGAACTGCAACCCGCGGCCAAACAACCAGTCGCCCGGTCGTCCATAGAGTCCAGGGCGGCCGATCCAATCATCTACCGTGACTCCCGTTTCGTCAAAAAGCTGGTCCCACTGACGCTGCGTCAGATAGTTGTAAGGTAATGCAACGCCGTGTTTCGCGTTTCCGACCCAGTCCATGAATCGCAATGTGGGCCCTGCTAAGAACCCGTTCTTTGTGTGGTCCTTCAGCACGACCGACTTTCTAGCAACACGCGTTGCTTCTCGCATCAACACGGACGGATCCTCTGTGTGATGCAGGACATCAATCATCATCACTGTATCGACGGAATTATCTTCCAGAGGAATCGTGATGCCATCGAATGAATCGACGGGGATCTTTGTATCGTCGCGCACTAGCACATCCATTCCCTGAAACTGCGACTGCGGAAGATCACTCGCCAACAAGCTGGACAACAACCCGTCACCGCAACCAATGTCCAGCACCGTTCCTTGCTTGGGCAAAAGTCCGACGAGATGACTGCGCAGGGACTCCACGCGGCTCCCGTGTACTCGTGACGCATGCAGCCGCCCGATTAATCCCATTGCAAAATCACTCCCATCCAACCGGCTGGGTCCACGCTTGCTGCTTTTGATCTTTGAATGACGGGTCGTGATGTGGCTTGCTACTAGTGATCGTAGCACGCACGTATAACTCATCACCCGTCAGTTGGTAATTCGCTGTTAGTCCATTGGCCGTGTTTAGTACCGCGCCAATGTGAACATGCGGGTTACCTTCTCCTTCAACTTTGCCTTCATCCAATTCAGCGTGACGCGTCGTACCAATAAACTGCGTCGTGAAGGTCGCGTCGCCGTCCGGGACGATCTTGACGCTAAGCGTTCTCGTCTCTGCGTCAAAACGCACGTCGCTCAGTGTGACCCCACTGGAGCTATAAAAATCACCGCGATTCATCGCTTGGATCAAATGGTCTGGTGTCAGGTATTCGCTGCGGACCATGACCCAGCCGCGACCTGGTCGTGAGCCCGGCTTGCCGTGGTACTCATGCGAGTCGTCGGTTGCGATTCCCATGATTGGCGGAATGTTCAAATCCGTGCGACGGATCGCGTTGATCTGATCCCACATGGTTTCGATACTCACATGCTTGTCGTCGCCCAGTTGATTGACGCCCGGATGTCCGTTGTAGACTTCAAAGAAACGTTCAGCCGATATCGATGCAATGTCCTCGGCTGTAATGGCGTAACCGAAATTTGGATGATTCAAATGCGGTAAGACTTCCCGCCCGTGCTGATGTCCGTGTTGAACAATTGCCCGAAGGTTGTTTTGGATCGTTTCGCGAACCGAGTCTCCGTGCTGGGGTTCTATTTTCTCCGCCAAGTTTGTTGCATTGATGTGAATCGGTTTTTTGCCAAACTTGTCACTGATTTCCTCAGCCGGGATCAACAAGAACTCTCCGCGTTTTTCGACCAAAGCCCGGAATTCGCTCAGCGGCTTCAGGCGAACTTCGGTTTCGTCCTCGTCGCCACGAACCTGAACCCAACCATCACCGAAGCGCTTGCGATAGCGTGTTAAAACTCCGTCGTCCGCTCGCGAGATGATCTTGCTGAGTTTCATCCATCGCTCGCCTTGACTCAATAGATTGTGGTCCGTCAAAGCAAGGAAGTGGTAGTCACGGCTCGCATACCAATCCGCGATCATCTCGGGGAATTGGTCTCCGTCAGACCAAAGCGAGTGTGTATGCAGATTGCCTTTGTAGTACCTGGCGGGCTGGTTGTAATGCAATTCACGCTGCGAACTTTCTTGCGTCTGTTCTTGCGCCGGAACCGACGAAGCTAGTAAGGCCACACTCATTGACAAAAGAAATTGCCGGGTACGAGCGTTTGAGAACATGGGCTGTCTTTTATCTAGGGGCTACTTAACGGCAGATCAAAATCGTGTCTAAATTCATCTTGGTCACAACTGCGATACTCATCTCTGTTCGTTGATGAACAGCTTCAGGGCGGACTCCATTTGCTTTACTTCTTCAGCCAACGGGTCAAGCAACGTATTGATGGGCGCGAGATTGCTCGCTCGCCCAAATCGTTCGATTTCTTCGGCGAACTGTACCACGTCTTCTGCATTGAAACTTGCAGCAGCGCCTTTTAGCGTGTGAGCACCACGGGCGACCAATTCTGAATCCATGTTGGCCATGCCGACTTTGATCTCATCGACTCGCTGAGTCGCTTCTTCCAATAAGATTTTTGCTAGTTGTATCAGCATTGCATCGTCGCATCCCCCCATCCGCTCCCTCGCAAACTCCACGTCGATAGCGTCTGTCGACCTTCCAACCACCAAGGGCACCGACGGATCGTTAAGAGACGTGTCATGCGTGATAGAAGTATCCACGTCGTGATCGCTGCCCATGGGAATCGCCGGAGTGATTGCCAAAAGAAACTCTGCCAGCAAACGGGGGTCAATTGGCTTGCTCAGGTATTCGTCCATGCCTGCATCAAGGCATCGTTGCCGATCGCCTTTCATCGCAGCAGCCGTCATCGCAATGATCGGTATGTGAGCGTCCGTCCCCGCTTCTTCCTCTCGAATCATGCGTGTCGCCTCATTTCCATCCATCACTGGCATTTGCCAGTCCATCAAAATCGCATCGTATCCACCTTCCCTCCATGCCTTGACGGCTTTCTCCCCGTCGTCAACGACCCAGACGCGGTGGCCAAGTCGATTCAGTAACCCGCTTGCAACTTTTTGGTTGACTACTCCGTCTTCCGCCAACAGCAAGTTCAAGCGGTGCCCCGATTGTTCTTGTTCCAGCAACTCGGGTTGCTCGGGTAATGAAACGGGTTGCTTCATTGTTTGAACGATCGCGTCGCTAAGGTCTGATTGTACGACAGGTTTTGTCATGTAACGCGCTATCCCCAGTTCTTTGCAACGTCGCGAATCGCTGCTGCGAGCTGCCGACGACAGCATGATGATGCGAGTTTTCTGGATCGCGGAATCTGCAAACATTTGTTTCGCTAAAGAAAATCCATCCACCACCGGCATCATGCAATCAATCAACGCAAGCGAGAAGGGTTTTTCTTCTGCGGCTGCGCGACGAAGTTCGCTCATCGCTGCAGCGGCACTCGGTACACAGACAGGAACCAGTTGCCACGAAAACATGATGTCACGCAGAATCAGTCGGTTCGTTTCATTGTCGTCAACAATCAGAACCTGCGTTCCAGCAAGTTCTTTTATAGCGTTGGGCGCAGCGGGATCGATCCGTTGCTCGGCGATACCCAATTCGATATTAAAGTGAAAGGTCGTCCCTTCCCCTACTTCGCTTTCTACCCAAATGCTTCCGTTCATCATTTCGACTAATTGACTGGAAATGGTCAGCCCCAAACCAGTGCCACCAAATTGACGAGTGGTTGAAGTGTCGGCTTGCGCAAATGACTCGAAGATGTTGGCCTGTTTTTCCGGCGGAATTCCAACCCCGGTATCACGAACACTGATGTGAAGCCGAGCATGCGCGTCATCGCTGGGGCTATCGCTGGGATCATCTGGGCCTTCGTTTCCCACTGCACGGTGTCCCGATGTAGGACCGTGCCCATCCAAACCCGCGTTTGATACCGTCACCACCACTTCGCCGTCGTCAGTGAACTTCATTGCGTTGCCGACTAAGTTGACGATAATCTGCCTCAAACGTCCCGGGTCACCCATCACCGACTGCGGGACATCCGGTTCAATGCGACAAGCAAGCTCGATGTTCTTTTCAGCCGCTCGAAGGCCTAGTGACCGCGTGGTTTTCTCCACGATATCACGGAGGTTAAAGGGGATCGACTCGAGCTCCAACTTGCCTGCTTCGATCTTTGAAAAGTCCAGAATGTCATTTAGGATTCTCAGGAGTGCATCGGCGGATCCTCGGACCATCCCCAAATATTCACGTTGATCGGGTGCCAGTTGCGTGTCCTCCAGCAACTCCGTCATCCCGATGATTCCATTCATTGGTGTGCGGATTTCATGACTCATGTTGGCCAGGAATTCGCTTTTCGTCCGGTTCGCTTGCTCCGCGTCTTCGCGTGCGCCTTGCAAGTACGCATTGGAATCCGCAAGTTCTTCGGTGCGTTCTTCAACACGTTGCTCCAAAGTTTCTTGCGCTTTGACCAGTTCGTCGGTCATGTGATTAAAGACGGCCGACAACTTGCCAAGTTCATCCTGCCGTTCCACGTCGCCGCTGCGTACTTGAACTCGTGCATATCGATCACCGCCAGCAATACGGTCGGCAGTCGACGCAATTCTGGCTATCGGCGCGACAAAACGCTTGGCCAACCAAAATCCGGCCAAGGCTCCTAAAGCTAGAAGTCCGATTTCAAGAAACCACTGCAGTCGTCGCAGACGCGCGATGGGGGCTAGTGCTTCCTCGGCGTCGATTTTGACAACCATCCCCCAGTCCGCGAATCCCTCATCCTGCAGTTCGATTGGCTGCCAAGCTACCAAGACTTGCTTTTGATCGCCGCTGGCCAAATAACTAATGTCTTGCCCGGTTGATCCCTCAATTGCAAGCGTCATCGCTTGCACTGGGCTGTCGTCAAAAAGAGCTTGTTCGTCGTCCGTCTTTCGCGACGGGATGAAAGGTAGAAACTTTTCGCCATCGCGGCACGCAACAACGACGCTCCCCGTCGTTCCCAAACCGGTAGGGTCGTTCAGGATTTCGACCAAGTCCTGAACATCCATCTCAACGATAATGACACCCAAGAACCTTCCGTCATTGGTAGTCACTGGCGCGGTTAGCAAGGAGTGAAATTTGTCTTGCGCGGGGTTTACCGAATCAATGCGACGTGGTGTTCCCAGATGAGCAGCTTGTTTGCCTTGCAGGAAATCCACGTCTGCGGAATAGTCCTTGCTGAACTGCTGATCATCCGTCGTTGCGATGACGCGGCCATCTGAATTGGCAAAATGAATCACCTTGATTTCGATCATGCTTGCCGCAGCATCCCTCAGGATTTTCTCGGCACCGACCCGAAACGATTCTTCGCTTTCCTTTCCATCCAAGCGATCGACAATGTATCGCCGCAGACGTGTGCGACTCGATAGCAGGACAGCGTGTCTTTTATGCTCGGTCGCGTACGCTGTTAAGCGGCGTTCTCGGTCGTGGGCAAGCGTGCTAAGACGAAGCTGAATTTGTGTCGTCAAACTGCGTCTGGCAACTTGGAATCCAATCCAATTGGCGACGGTCGCAGTCATGATCACTGCGATGGCCACGAAAATCGAGAGCTTTGTACGCAAAGAAAAACGCATGCTATTCGACGTCGTTGCTCCGTGAGTGAATTTCAAACTTGAGTAAATCGCCAGAAGTTGGTCTCCGCCGGCATTGAGTTCGGCGAAAACAGACCGCGGCTGGTTCTGGCGAAAACGAAAGGTAACGGCGACGCACACACCATACTTGTCGCAATATCTTCTAAGCGATCAATCGCATCTCACGACCAGCCTTTTCGTCGAAAGCGAATTTCACCGACCCGCAAAGCTTCTGTAGTCGGGGTTTTCGACGAATATCGTCTGCGAACGCGGCAGATCGCACCGAGAACGGCCCACTTTTACCGCCAAATGTAGGTATGATAATGCCCCCATGGGTCCGAGTGTTGTTAGCACTAACAGACGGGATCGATGCTTTTGACACATTTTGGCGGACCGAGCCCACACCGAGGACTCTTGATGACCCGAATTTTGGTTGCAGAAGATAGCCCCACACAGGCGTTTCAAATTCAAACGAAGTTGGCGGACGAGGGTTACGAAGTTCGATTAGCTACGGACGGTAAGGAAGCAATCGAACAGATTCCCCAGTTCTGGCCGCATTTGCTGCTGACCGACATGGAAATGCCAGTCATGGACGGTCTGGATCTGGTGACGGAAGCGACCGATAAATACCCGGCCATTCCTATCATCCTGATCACCGCAAAGGGGAGCGATGAAACGGCAGTCGAAGCTCTTGAAAGAGGAGCCGCTGCCTATCTTCCTAAGTCCCTGCTGGAAGAGAAGTTGTTCCAGACGATCGACGAAGTGCTCGACGTGATGGAATCTGCAGATTCGTACAGTGAACTTTTGGGCACAATGCAGTACAACGAGTTTCGGTTCTGCCTTGAGAACAAGCTGGAGCTGATTCGTCCTTTGGTTGACCTCATACAACAAATGATCGCTGGTGTTGGCGTGTGTGACGAAGCAGAGAGTGTTCGTGTTGGCGTCGCAATTGACCACGCACTCCGAAATGCCATGCTTTATGGCAATCTGGAGCTTTCCAAGGAAGAACTCGACAGCGAAGACGAACTGTACATCGAGGGAGAACCTACGATGATCGAAGCGCGGGCGATGGAAAGCCAGTACAAAGATCGCCGCGTAAAAATCACGATCGAACTGACGCCACAAGAAGCTCGCTATGTCATTCAGGACGATGGTCCTGGATTCGATTTGTCGATCTTGCCCCGTCAGGATGACAAAGAGATTCTTGATGATGATCAGGGCCGCGGGTTCGTGCTCATTCGATCGATGATGGACGAAGTTTCTTACAACGAGTCAGGTAATCAAGTGACGCTCCTGAAAAAACGCCGCAGCTAGTCGAGATCACCCACGTATTTGCTGAAATCTATTGCGATTCTTCCCTTGCAGTAGGTTCTTGGGGTCGCATCGGAATTGTGCATCGCACGTCAGCGATTCGATGTTCGCAAGGCTCTGCTCTCCAAGAGGCGTCTGCAAGTGTAAGAACCACCTGCAGTGACACAAGCTCTTTCTGGTTCTGGGCATTGATGCATGCTGTTTGCATGCTGGGGGAAACGCCGTTTGCTTAACGGAGTAACACGTTGGCGCAGCTTCGGCATGTCGTCGTGAGCCCACTTTCCTCGCCGTTCCTTCACGCGATCTTCTTCTTCGCCACGTCAACGGCTCTCTCTTGAAGAAAAGATGAAGCTGGCGTGTGTTCTTTTGCAGCATCGCTTGTCATCGAGACGCTGCAAGCCAACAACTCTCTGTGTGATGAAATCCTTTGCTCGCAATCTGTTAGCGAAGCTTCATCGATTCCTTACGAACTCTATCGATCTTCTTCGCAGAGCGTTGTTCTAATTCCCACGTGGCAAACAAAACCGCGACGCTGATTGAAATAGTTGACGAAGTTGCGGACACAACGCCTCATACGCATTCACAGCGTTGCACTGAAACGCAAGACAAACAGAACAAGCACCACGGATGTTTCCCATTAACGTTTTCATCGATGGAACTACGAAAATGAAAGCTAGTCACCAGCGAAAGGGCGGTTTCACGCTTGTCGAAATGTTGGTTGTGATCTCGATCATCGGACTGTTGGCTTCGTTGTTGATGCCAGCTATATCCAAGGCAAGAGAAGCAGCGCGCAGCGTGCAATGCGCCAGCAATCTGAAAGACTTTGGCGTCGGTCTAATGTTGCGAGCCACAAGTCAGCCGGACAAAGCATTCTGCACTGGGAACTTTGACTTAGTTTCCGATGGAGTTCCTACAGAGACTGGCTGGGTCGCTGATCTGGTCGTCCAAGGAGTCTTGGCAGGCGAAATGATGTGCCCCAGCAGCGAGTGCAAGACCAGCAAGGCCGTTGAGCAAACATTGGCTATGAGCCAGTCAAAGATCACAGCCAACGCATGCGTTGATCGTCTAGGCAGAGAAGCATACACAGATGAAATGGGACAAAGAGTGACCAACATCACTCGCTCGATCGTTACCGAGAACTTCGCAGCAGATTCGTCGGAACGGGCCGATCTCATCAACAAAAAGATGTTGGAAGAGGGCTACAACACAAACTTTGCCGCGTCCTGGTTCCTTGTGCGCAGCGAGATGAATTTGGACCGCTACGGGAATCCTGTTGCAACGCGTGGTTGTGCCGATTTGGATCCTCTTGGGCGAAGCGTGACGAAAGGTCCGCTGACATTGAAAACGCTTGGCAATAGCAAGGCGTCGTCTAGTACGATCCCATTTTTATGTGACACATGGCCCGCTGGATTTACGTCGACCACCGTAGGAGAGATCGATGGTGGTGCAATGTACGCAAAGAACTTAGTGGGCGGCCCGATCGGCAACCGACTGATGATTGACACCGATGCGAACGGTGAAATGGATGCTACGAACCAGCACTACCTAAAAATACCGTCATTCCCCAGCGGCCATCCCAGAACAGGAACCACTGGCTGGCTGAAAACCTGGAACCTCGATACGCGCCAAGACTACCGAGCAATGGCACCGCTGCACCAAGGTGTCGCAAACGTCTTGATGGCGGACGGAAGTGTGCAGCGTATCGCCGACAACAACCGTGACGGATTCATCAACAACGGTTTTGATCCTCCACCGGCAACTGATGGCAATTTGTTTTGGACATCCACGGATATCGAAGCCAAACGCAACGACTTGGCTAGTTTTTACTCCGTCTTTTCAAAGGGCGAAGGAAGCTAACCCACAAACCCGGCATGAAAGCAACTGGCCGCTAACGGGATTCAGTGCAACGACATATAAGGTCGGGCTGTAGGTCCGACAAAGAGAAGCGTTTTTGTTTTTTTGAGCGGAGTGCGTGACGAGTGCTCATGGGCTCACTTTCGCTGCAACGAAGGTGACGTCGCCCAAAAAGTAAATCGCCACACCACTCCACCGTGTTAACCCAATCTTGACGGATCGAACACTCGACGTCGAGAGAAAACAGAAGGAATTTGAAGATGTCGCGGATGCGAAAACAAGGTTTTACTTTGATAGAGTTAGTGGTGGTTATCGCCATTATCGCTCTATTGGCAGCCCTGCTGCTGCCTGCAATCACCAAGGCCCGCGAGGCTGCTCGCGCAGCTCAGTGCCAATCCAACTTGAAGAACATCGGCGTCGCCCTGTTCAAGTACAGTTCACGAAGTGCGAGCGGAGCTTACTGTTCAGGGGCGAGCGACTTTCGTCGCGATGGTTGCATGGACACCTATGGGTGGGTCGCCGACATCGTCAACGCTGGCGATGGCAACATGAATGAGTCACTTGACCCTAGCAATCCTCTTCGTGGTAGCGAAAAACTGAACGACCTGCTGGGCGGTGACACTGCCGACGGCAAGGACGGTGCACCTGCGTCGCGATTGGCTGCAGGAATGTGCGGCAAACCTGACTGGAAAGGCATGGCGGGATCAGGCACATCTGGGAACTTTGCCAACACCGATGCTGGCTCCATCGAACGCGCCGAACTCGTTTCACGCTACTTTTTAACGGGTGGCTACAACACCAACTATGCTGCCAGCTGGCACATGGTTCGGGGCATGGTCAAGACCGATGTGGACACATCGACAACCCCTGTGACTTTGCTGACATCGGCCACGGGTGGATTCAAAGGAATACGCGGTTCGACTGGCCCACTGACGGCGAACACTATGGATCGATCGCGAATCAGCTCCAGCAACGTTGCCATGATCGGCTGTGCCTCTCCTGGCGATATCGATGAAGCGATTTTGTCTCTAACCATTGGACACGATACTGCCGGAACTTTTGCCGGTGGCGCTGGTGACGCCAAAGAATACATCGGTGCTGGCTCGCTTTTGACGGAAGCATTCAATGACGGCCCCGCGTATTGGGATGCAACGTCCAAGACGCTGAACCTGATTGACAGCAGTGTGTCGCTTGCCGGACAACTGGCTTGCGAGCGTAACGAACCTACGACCTCGGCCTGTGCGGCTCCCACCGGATCGGCTACCAGTGGCAACGGAGTCTACTTGCAGGATACCCGTGACTGGTACGCAGTTCACCAAGGATCGTGCAATATTCTGATGGCGGACGGTGGCGTTCGGAGCTTTACGGATACCAACGGCGACGGTTTCTTGAATCCAGGTTTCGGCGTTACCGGGCTGACGGAAGACGAAGTGTCGTTGGTTGGCTATGCAGACGACACTCTCGAAATGCCTCGCGATCGTTTTTTCGGAGGCATCTTTATCAACGACATGTACTTCAAGGGCACGTTTGAGTAAGCAGACGTTCGCTTGAAGTGACAACCATGAAGCTTCCTTGTCGCCGTATTGTGCGGCAAGGAAGCTATCTTCCGACTCTAGTAAAGCCACCGAATACTCGCCGCCGAGCGAGCATGAGCAGTTTGAACATGCAACGATTACCAAAAGCACTTCTTGGAAGCCTCGCAGGCACCATTTGCTTTGCCGCCGGTGCCTTCGCGCTCACGTCGGCAGTGCAGTACAAGCCATGGGGCGTGCCTGATCACCTTCGCGAAAAGTATGACGAAAAGGTCGAACATATCGTCCAGCAGGCCAAGTTAGCGAGACAACCAGGAGCGAAACCCGTCGCGCGAGTGTCCGCGGATGTCTACGATTTTGGATTGCTCTACCCGCACAGCCAGGCATCTCACACGTTCACTGTTTTTAACGACGGCGAATCCCCGCTAGAACTGCAGGTCTACGATTCCACTTGCAAATGCACGGTAGGAAAACTGAAGCAGCGATTTGTTGATCCAGGCTCCAGCACTTCCGTCACGCTGACGTGGAACACCGGCTACCAAGAAGAAGACTACACTCAGTCGGTCACCCTGAAAACGAATGATCCCCGCAAGAAGATGCTCTCGCTGAGCGT
>CAYUGI010000061.1:24964-26861 GCA_964444105.1 uncultured Pirellulaceae bacterium | reverse complement strand
TCTTTGGACGTAAGATCGTTTACTTGGTCATCCTGCTGGGAATGCTGGTGCCGTTGTATTTGCTGGGCCAACCGTCCAGTGGAGGCGGCGACGCTGGCGGACGCCTGACGGAGATGCGCGTCAAATACAACATGGCCGAAAGCAATCTCGGCGAGATCAGTCCGTCCAGCGAAACGATGAAGCTCGCTTCGCTGGGACTCCGCGGTGTTGCCGCGACGTTGCTATGGAACAAGGCTCACGAATACCGTGTCATGCACGAGTGGGACCGACTAAAAGCAACGCTGAACAACATTGCACTGCTGCAACCTCACTACGACAAAGTCTGGGAGCACCAAGCTCACAACCTTGCGTACAACGTCTCGGTCGAGTTTGACGACTATCGCCAGCGTTACGAGATGGTGCGTGAAGGCACCGAGTTCTTAACCCGCGGAGTTCGCCAGAACACAAACGCGCCTCGATTAGTCTGGTACACGGGTTGGTTTTATGGCCAGAAGCTTGGCATGTCAGACGAGAAGGAACAGTTTCGACGTTTGTTTTCCGACGATGAAGAATCACACCGTGTGTTGATGGACGAAGGCATCGCCGTTGATAGCCCCGAAGCACGCGGTCCCTACGGCAAACCTGACAACTGGTTGGTCGGACGACTGTGGTTGAACCAGGGTTACTACTTGGTCGACACCGGCGTCAAAATTCGCCGGCAAACCCCGATCAACTTTTATGAAACGGGTCCCAAATGGCGAATCAAACATGCCGAAGCAATCGAGCGTGAAGGGGTTTTGGACTCCCGAGCCCAAGATGCGTGGCGGATGGCATCGGAGGACTGGCGCGAATTTGGCAAACGTAGTATCCCAACACTCCAGCCGTTCACAATCAAGCTCGGGCAGCTTGATGAACTGGAACGGCAAAAAGAAGAAAAGATGGAGCAGTTTCGGGAGATTACTGGCGATGCCTACAAGGAAGCGGAGGCTGCTAAGATCGCTGAGCTCGCTCCCGATCTACGCAAAGTGTGGGATAAAGATCCCGAAGAACGAACCGAGGCAGGCAAGGACCTGATGAAGTACTTGGCCGTCCAAGTGACACCAGATCTTCAAGAAGTCGTCAAGAATGCCGATCCTGGTGTACGGCTTCGCGCGGTCACGCTCGTCGAAGAAATGCGAGACTTGGCCGAACGGCACCTCAGAACCAATGGCTATCGCAAGCAAATCAACTATCCCTACTGGGACACATTGGCGCAAGCGGAGCAAGAGACGCGAACCGTTGAAGCGAGAAAGCTGGTTTACGACGCCGAACAAGCCAACGCCGAAGCGGAGCTGGACAAGGCAATCGCCCTGTACGAGAAAGCGTTTGCAAGCTGGAAGGATATCTTCGAGGACTATCCGATCCTGGTAATCGATGATACCGCTGACAACTTGTACGATTCGATCATTCGGTACATGAATCTGATCGATAGCGACACGCTGCCCGAGGACTTTCCACTGTTTTCGTTCGCTCAAATGATGTCCAATGGCACCGCCAGTCCGGCAGCCTACGCGACTTATCGTGAAGAGCAAGATTCCAGAACCGAAGCACGACGGAAAGAGCTGGAAGAAGAAGAACGTCAACGGGAAGCAGAAGCCGCCAGCAAACCGAACGACGACGATGCGAAGGACGACGATGCGAAGGACGAAGGCTCCAAGACGAATCCGGAAATGAGCGAAGATGCGTCAGACACGGAGGAAACTTCGCCTGAGAGTGATTCAAAGGAGGACGAGAAGGTTGATAACTCCGGCGAAAGCAGTGACGCAAGCCCCAGCAAAGATGACGAAACATCGTTGGACGAGAAAAGTGAATCCGATACTCCCAAAGACGACACGAAGCCTGCCGATGCGCCAGCGGATGAGGCGCCAGCGGATGAGGC
>CAYUGI010000061.1:0-24864 GCA_964444105.1 uncultured Pirellulaceae bacterium | reverse complement strand
AAGACGACACGAAGCCTGCCGATGCGCCAGCGGATGAGGCGCCAGCGGATGAGGCATCGGAGCCAGGAGAATCTGGCAAGGAATCATCGGATGATGACGAGTAGCTTAGAATGCTGCTCGAAGAATCTTTGCTTCGCCATTAACGTTGCTCTTGACGCGATGTACACCTGTGTCTTCGACGATAGAGTAGCCACGGCGAGGGCATCTTGAGTGCACCTTGCTGGACCACATGGTGTAAGTGTCGCCTAGCACTCTTCCTGCGATCCATGGCATTCGCGCGGAATGTAACGCCCCGGGCCGTCGACCGAATAGTGTTCGGTTAGCACGGCCTCGAAGTCTTCTCGAGTCCGCATCTTGGTAAAACCAAGCCGAACCGTTTCGTACCCAGGATGGCTCTGCGAGTACTTGATGCAGAACTTTCGCATCAACAGTGGACCTCGCTGCTGCGTGTAGGTCTTTTCGCAAAGAGAAAAGTGTTCGCGCATCACTGCAGCTTGCTGATGCAACGTCGGAGGCGCTGGCAATGTTTCACCTGCAGCCAACGCGCGTGACTGTTGAAAGACCCAAGGATTACCGATCGCACCGCGTGCCACTGTCACGCCGTCGACTCCCGTTTGCTCCAGCATTCGCATCGCGTCTGCCGCGGAAAACAGATCCCCACTACCCAAGATGTTGATCGCATCGCCGACGTGTTGTTTCACTTCGGTCAGAAACTCCCAGCGGCTCGGTCCAACATATCGCTGCACGACCGTGCGGCCGTGAACGGTTGCTGCACAGAGCCCGGCATCCACGGCTCCATCAAGAATCTTAAAAAACTGATCGCGTGATTCCTGTGTGTCATCAATCCCTCGCCGCATTTTCACGGTAACAGGGATATGACTGGGAACCACATCACGGGTTCGCCGCAGAATTTCGATCGCAACGTCTGGCTGCGAAAGATGGAATCCGCCACGACACCGCCCTAAGACCTTCTTGACCGGACAACCAAAATTGACGTCGATGATGTCAAAGCCTGCTTCGACCAGTTTCAATGCACCCGCTGAAAATTGCTCCGGCTCAGCCCCCATCAATTGTCCGCCGACCGGGTGTTCTTCTGGATGAATGTCCAGAAAGTGCTTGGTTTTCTGCCGTTTGCTAAGGGCCAGTAGAAACTGATCCAGCATGACTTCGCAAATCGTGTAGTCGGCACCGTGACGGCACGCGGTCACACGCATCGGTAGATCGCTGTAGCCAGACAGGGCAGCTTGGACGACGGGAAATCCGATCGCCACGTTCCCGATTTTCAGTGGCTTGGTTTGAAAAGCAGTGGTCATGAGAGCGACAAAAGCAGATTGAACAAAAAAGGGCGCCGGGCCGACGGAGGAACCAACACGAAATAACATCCGTACGGTGGACATCCTTGTCCGTCGAAACTATGCCCTGGACATCCATGTCCGTCGAAACGCAGCGACGGACTAGGAAGTCCGTCGTACAAATCGAGGAGTTATTTCGGGACACATTCTTAGTACGGTACACGGGCAGAAAGGAAACAGGCATGATATACGCCTTACATCGTGGAGCAAACGCTCCGCCGACGACTATTCAGCTTTCCACTACCACGTTTTCAATTACACAATCCACCGTTACGCAGTTACTTGCGACTGTCAACGCCGAGCCAAGTATGCAAATCACAACCAGTCCGTTTGGTAAAACCACCTCAGGCCAAGAAGTCTTTCGGTACACGCTGACCAATTCCAGCGGCCACCATTTCTCCGTTATGAATTTTGGCGCGACCTTGTTGGATGTGCATGTTCCCGGTCGGGATGGCACGTTGGCGAATGTCAATTGGTGCTTTGACACATTGCAGCCGTACCTGGATGGACATCCCTATTTCGGAAGCACCGTCGGCCGTTTTTGCAATCGCATCGGCAATGCCAAGTTCACGATCGAAGGCGTTGAGTTTCCGCTGACCGTCAATCACGGCAAGCATCAACTGCATGGCGGTAAAGTCAACTTCGCCTATCAGCATTGGGCTGGCGAAACCTACGAAGCCAACGACCGAATCGGTGTCCGCTTTCGCCTGACCAGCCCCGATGGACACGAGGGCTTTCCTGGCAAGGTCGATGTCACCACGGACTACAGTTGGAATGACAAATCCGAATTGACAATCCAATTCTCTGCCACCACCGATGCGGCAACGCACGTCAATTTGACCAACCACAGCTACTGGAATCTGGGTGGCATTGGCAGCGGTTCAGCCATGAATCACGTTGCAACGATTCATGCGGAAAAGATCTTGGACGTCGACGATGAGTTGATCCCGACTGGCACGCTGAACGACGTTGCTGGATCTGTCTTCGACTTTCACCAGCCAACCGCGTTGGGGGATCGCGTCGATCAATTGCCAGCAACAAAAGGCTACGACCACTGCTACGTCGTAGATGGCGAATTTGGCAAACTTCGACAAGCCGCTCGGGTGGTTGATCCAAAAAGCGGACGCACCATGACACTGGAAACCACCCAGTGCGGCATGCAGCTTTACACCGCCAACCATCTACCCGGGAATGAGCAGTCCGCTGGAGCTGGCGGCCATGACGCTTTCTGTTTGGAAACACAACACTACCCCGATGCTCCCAACAAACCTAGTTTCCCAAGCACGTTGCTGAAGCCGGGCGAAGAACTGAGCGAGACGACGGTTCATCGTTTCGGCGTCGAAAAATAGCACGTCAACATCAACGGCCCTACTTCTTGCTGCGCAGGAATGAAATCAGATCTGCGAGTTCCTGTTTCGTCAGCACTTCGTCTAAGCCAATCGGCATCATCGAAACTTGACTCGGCGAGACACTCAAAATTTCATCCCGGTTCAGCTTCACCAAATCACCGGTGGTTTGTTGAATCGTCAGTGACTGCGACGTCTCGCTTTCCAGCAACCCAGCGATCGACTTACCATCGTCAGTTAGCACCTGAAACGTTCCGTAGTCTCTGACGATACTGGCTGAAGGCAGCACGATGGATTCCAACAAATCGCTGGTACTACGATTGGCGCCGATCGTGGTCAGGTCGGGGCCAACGGACTTGCCTTCGTCTCCAATTCGGTGACACGCTGAGCACTTCGCTTTCTCGCTGAAAAACAATCCGCGTCCCGCGATTGAGTCGCCCTTGGGTAGCGTTTCTAACAAACCAGCAAGTTGTGCCTTCTTGCTTTCGCGATCGGATCGCAATTGCTCCAGAAGGTCATTGGCCAAAGGAAGGGACCCCGTAGGAAACCGCTTGATCACATCACTTAATTCGTTCTCGGGCAGCGTTTTCAAAGCGGGGGCTTTGGCTAGCATCGTCAAAAACGTGTCACACAACTGCGCGTCTCGAGCACGAGTGTAAATGCGGATTAACTCTCGAAGTAGCATCGGTGATGCCGACTCGAAATGCCTTGTCAATCCAGAAAGCTGTGCCGGTAATAGACGAGCCGACGGAAGCCACTGCGCGATCGCCATCGCATCTGATGGGCTGGTCGGGTCATCAAGAATCTCATGCACCAACTGCATCATCGAATCAGAGAGCGGTTTTGTCTGACGGTTCAGCAGCCGAAGGGCACGCAGTCGAACGACCGCACGGCGGCCTCGATCATCTGCAAGCGATTGCAGTTCCCCATCAAACTGATCTGTTTTCGACGATGCAATGACATCCGTCGCCAGAATAACGTCGTTCAAATCAGTCGAAAGCAGTTGCCTTCGGACGATCGGAAGCCAGCTCTTGTGAATTTTCAAATCGGCCGCTGTCGCCATCGCCTCTAAGCAAAGTGACTTCACTTCGGGTCGCTGTGTTGCACCAATGCGGTCTCCCAGGGCTTCGGCCACATCAAAATCGTTCGCCAACCGAGCAATCAAGTTTCGAGTGACTTCCGGGCTGTTGGTCAGCTTTGCTTCGTCCTTGAGATAGACCAGCAACAACTTCTTCGGGCCGGATTTCCATTCCGTGTGCGATCTCGTAATCTCCAAGGCAGCTCGTTGCAGAGCAGGGTCGGTAGACGCAAGCAACGTGACAACTTGTTCCTCCAAGAGCAAACGCTTGTCCGATTGATCAATCGCGACCAGAGCTGCTCGCGCTAGTTTGGGATCGTCGACCGAAGCAGCCGAGCTGATGGAATCAAGCAGCAAATCAGGGCGATTGATTTCGATCAACGCGTAGATGCAAGCATGTTCTTCACTGCGATCAACCGACTGCTTCAACGCACGCAACAACATTGGCACGGCATCAGCGTCGCCGATCTTCCCCAGCGAAGCGGCAGCTGTCCGGCGAACCGCTGGCGATGCGTCTCGCAAGAGAGGTGCAAGAACGGAGGGGCTAACGTCATCAGAAGTCTGCGGCAAGACGCGACAAGCGAATTGACGAATCTCCGGACGCGTGTCTTTCAAAGCCGGTAGGATCCCCGCGGTTACCTCGGCGGAGAGTGCTGCATTTATCCCGATTCGCCCCAGCGCTTGGAGACTGTTGAGTCGGACGCGAAAGTCGCCACGCACCACGTACGACCGCAGGGTCGAAACGATCGACTCGCCGCGTCGCACACATTCGTTGATCGCTTTCTCTCGAACGACAAACCGCGTGTCGTTCAGCAAGCGTGTCAATTCAAGCGGAGTCTTGGATGACCAGTCGATACGATCTCCGCGTGGGTCCACCATCGGTGTCATGCCGCTGCGACGAATCCGATAGATGCCGCCTTGCAGGCTTGGTTTGGCAAACTGTGAAGTCGGACACCCGCGATAAAACCAACCACCAGTATCGACAACCAATAGGCTGCCATCCGCGTCCTCGATCACATCGGTGGGATGAAAATCCCGACTCTTCGACGAAAGAAACTCGTGCTGATTTGCCGACCAAGTTGATCCGTCGGGTTCCATAACAAGACGCACCACTTTGCCATGATTGAAGAAAGTCGTGAAGAAGTTGTCGCGCCATCGATGATCCATCACGCCGCTTCGATAGCGGGTCAAACCTGAAACGGCGACATGACCGAACCGATGGGCCGGCCCCAGAAAGTCACCCGTCACCTTCAATTCCTCCTTGACCTTTTCCCGATGTGGATAAGCTCCCCCATGCAGCCAGTGAACCAAACAATCCTGTCGCGGGCGGTGGTACATGATATTGACGGTGCCCAAAACATCACCTGACCGCGTCCAATCAAGTTCGACAGGGTTGTCCATTCCACCGCCAGCCAGCAGCTGCACATCGGAACCGTCAGGCAAGCAGGAAAAGATGTACGAACCCTCGCGTTTGCTGAGCAGCTCACCTGCCTGATCTGTTATTTCGTGCCCATGAAAACCGTCGCACCAGTACAGTCTGCCGTCCGGGCCAAAAAAGCAGCCATGAATACTGGCAGCGTTGCCGTTGTACCCAAAGCCTTTGACAATCGCGACTCGCTGGTCGGCCACGCCGTCGCCATCAGTGTCTGTGAGCTTCCAAATGCAAGGCGGTGATGCGACATAAAGCGATCCATCATGCCATGCACCGCCCATCGGAAACGTCATCTTGTCGGCGAAGACTGTCGCGGAATCGAAACGGCCATCGCCGTCACCATCGCTCAACCGGCGGATCTCGTTTGGCAACTGCGTCTCCAGCTCTTGGCTGGTCAAGTTCATTCCTGCGTTGTTGCAGATGTACAAGTGCCCTGATTCATCAAGGCACCCCAGTGTCGGATGCGTTACCAGGGGTGGACCGGCGACCAATTCGACAGTGAAACCATCAGGAACTTGAAGGTCGTGCGCGGAGAATTCCTTTGGCAAAGGTGGTGGCTCGACGGACGTCAGCTGAGCCATTTCTTCATCGATGCCATCATGAATTCGAACCTGTGAAGTGCCGCCGTTGTACAGGTCATACTTCGGCTCTGCGTAGGTCTCGAAGAAACCAGCAAGCTGCTCGCTGAGCTTCAACCGGTCCGCATTCCGCGTGGGATCGTCAACCAAATTGTGAAATTCGTCAGCGTCGTTCGTTAGATCATAAAGCTCATGCGGTCCGTTTGGATGACGATGAACGTATTTCATGTCCTCCGTACGAACACATCGCAGATTTTCGTACTCGTAGAAAATCGCACGCGGCACTTCGGCATCGCTGCCTCGCAGAAGATGTGCAAAGTCCTGCCCAGGTGACTTCGGTTTGTCAGGCATCTGGTCCGCCAACCCTAGATAACCCAGTAGCGTCGGCATGACGTCATAGTTCGCTACCATCTGCGAGGATTGTTTTCCGGCAGGGATTCCTCCAGGATGGCGAACAATCAGTGGAATCTGCATCATGCCGTCGCGTGCCGTCAATGGTCGTGTGTGATCGCCCATTCCATAGAAGCCTCCGTGACCACCCACCCAACCTTGATCGGCCAAGAAGATCACAAGGGTGTTTTCATCGATCCCCTTTTCTTTCAACGTCCGCATCACGGTTCCAACGCCATCGTCAACACCGCTCACTTCTGTCGCGACGCGTCGATGCGAAATGGGATTATTGGCGTAATCGCGATTGCTAAATTGCCAAGGATGCGTCGGCTCGCTGGGAAACGAGTTCATAGGCTTGTCGCGATAAAATTCCGCGTGGCGATTTTTTCCCTCACGCAATAACAGCCGACTCAGAGAATAAGGCCCGTTGTATGCCAGGAACAAAAAGAAAGGCTTGTCGGACTCCGACTCACGCGAAATGAAATTTACGGCATGGTCTGTCCAGAAATCCGTCAGGTAAGACGGCTCAACACGTTGCTTTGAGTCCTGGATGACTTTGGCCCCGTAGAACGTGCTCGTGCCACCGTGCGGCATCGTGATCCAGTTCGCATCCAGGCCTTCTTGGGGCGTCATATTTCCACCCAAATGCCATTTCCCGACCAGTCCGCATCGGTATCCCTGGCTGCTGAGAATTTCTGGTAGCGACGTAAGGGTGTCTAACGTGCATCGTGCCTCGGGGCCAGTTTGCAGACGGCCGCCGGCAAGGAACGAATGAACACCATGCTGCGACGGCATCAAACCTGTCAGGCAAGTCGCACGTGTGGGTGAGCAGACGGGATTCGACGCAAAAGCCCTTGTGAATAGCGTGCCTTCGCTAGCCAAGGCATCAATGTGTGGAGTCCGAATTTCGGGATTCCCATAGCAGCCCAAAGTCCATGCTCCGTGATTGTCGGTCATGATCAAAATCACGTTTGGCCGAGCCCGGCCTTCAGAGGCGCTAAGCGTTGAGCCCAGTGGCAGAGCGATCAGGAGGAGAGTATTCAGGCAAAGAACCAAGGCAGCGACGGCCAAACGGGACATGCAGCGACTCCAATGAAATCATCTTGGCGAACAAACAGGCAGGAAGATCCTAGCCCTTCCGGCAAAGCCATTACAGATTTTAATGCTTTGATGCGCCTGCATAGTGAATTTCACTCTCCCTCTGGGAGAGTCGAGCCTTAGCGAGGAGAGGGCCAATCTGGACAGCGAACGATGTTCGTTCACAACGCGAATTGCCCCTCTCCGGCCGCTACTGCGTCCGACTCTCCCGAAGGGCAACGCCGTAGCGGGTTCTCTGTCAGCCGTTGGCGCTAGCCACGGGCCCCTCTATCGCACAAATCCCCGGATTCTTGCGTGTTGCAATCGCTCGAGTGTTGTCGTGTTTCATCGCAGTAGCAAAGCGTATTGGGATTCCGAGAAAGGCCCGTGGCTAGCGCCAACGGCTTACGACCCTCATTTGCCTGTCCAAAGTCCGCTACGGCGTTGCCCGAAGGGAGAGTAAAACCTGAAAAGTCCGCTACAGCTTCGCCCTAATGGACTCCATTAAGCTGAGTTCGCTTCCCCTCGAACAACGAAGCGATGTCGAAGATTGAAGGCGATCTATCAAAGCTGACCAGCGTTCATCCTCAAAACGACGATGGTTCGTAGCGATTGTGTTGATCGTATCACCGAAGGTTCTGGCAACTTTTTGACGAAAACAGGGGCTCAAATACCGTAATTTGCAAGCATTTGCTGCTGCCTTCCCCCCGGCGGATCGTGCCTTGGAAACACATGATGGCGACGACCTGGTTGTGCGTTGAAGTCCGTGAGAGCCAGTTTTGCCGGTCCTGCGGGAACTTTGCCGCAAGTGACACGTCAGAGAATGTGCGATTCGTTGACACCCAGGAGGGTGCAACTAGAATCGGCGCCAGATCTTTTCCATTCGCTTCATTCTTCCTAGACCCCCAGTATTTCGAATGGGCTGGCGTAATCGCTTTTGCAACGGCAAATCGCATTTTTGGCCGATGCAAGTGAAGGTACGTCCTGCTGGTGCTATCACCAGCAGATCGACACATGATGACTTTGTTCCAGGCGACAGCCAGAGACACCCGCACCGACTGCCGTCAAACCGCCCACTTGGTTGGCCATTTCTCTTCTCCTCTCAAATTGCCAGCGCTGGTAGAGACACTCGATGACAAAACGAACTGAATCGAACACTCCATCGAAGAAACGCCGCGACCTGAAACGGAACGCTACCAAGCGTCGCCGTATGATGCTGGAGGGTCTGGAACAAAGGCAACTCCTGGCAGCTCAGGTTGTCGAATTGCCATCCGTCACTCTGCCGGTTCTTGAGCAGTCGCGCGACATTGGAACGGTCGAAGCGCTCGCGTTCTCTGAAAGTGAGACCAACGATCAGTTCGGCCAAAACGACTCGCTGCAATCGGCGGACTTCATTCCGCTTGGCACCGGGCCTGGCCAAAGTGACACGATCGACTTAACCGGAGCGCTGCCATTCACGACAGTGCGTCCACCGATTTCGTTACCAGACGGTACGATTGTTCCGCAGACATTTTCAGCGGACTTGGATTTCTTCGCGTTTGATCTTCGCGCCGGTGACATTCTCGATATCGCGACGTTAAGTGCGGCGGGTTCTTTCACGGTCTACAACCCAGACGGAAGTGTTTGGTATGCCATCACGGACAACCAGTCGATCGGTGGATATCCAGCGGAGTCGCCGTTGCAAACGCTTGGTAACGCCGTCTACGCTCAGGTTGTTCCAGAAGACGGGCGATACACTGTCGCGATTGCCCCAAATAACGTTCAGAGTAGCTATACGGTCGGCCTCAGGGTCTATCGCCCAGTAGTGGAATCACTGCCAATTGGTGCGCAACAGTATGTCTTCCTCGATTTAGACGGTGGCATTTACTCGCAGACTGTGCTGAATGACTTCACGGGTATTCCTCAGGTTGAAGTATTCCGGATCCCAAGTCTTCAAGAGTCGTTGCCCGTTCTTGGTTTGCTGGCGACCGATACAGTGTCTCTCAATCGGTTGATCGATCTAACCTTAGTAGAAACAGAACGGCAGTTCGACTTCCTCGGGCTCAACGGCAATGCGGGTGACTTTGATCGGACGGGTGTCGCTGGGGATTACGGCATCACAATTCTGAACAGCCGCGATCACGTTGATCCAGGCAATCACCCACTCGTCACACGTGTCGCTGTCGGCGGTGTTGCAGGAGACATCAATGGGCCTCCAGGACTTTTTGGCATCTCTGAAACGATCGATGTCGGCAATTTCGGTATGAGCGACACAGTCTTCACCGTGTTCGATGGGTTGGCAATTAGCGCTGCACTGGGAGTGCCAATTTCACCTTCAGCCAGCGTTCTCGAAGCGGCTGCGGATCTCACCGCCCTAACGATCTCGCATGAGCTTGGCCACTCATTCGGACTTCGACACACCTTACGTGCAAACACCATCGTTTCGGTTATCGATGGACAAGTAGATGACGCTCAAGACTTGGGCGTTGGCGTTGACGGTATTTATGGTTCGCCAGACGATGTTAATGTCGACTTTATCGATGACCTTTTTGATCCTGCCGAAGGTATCCTGGGCACCAACTTCGTCACGAATTCGTTGGCCAATACGCTTGTCACCGGCACCGTCGGTTCGAACGTCAGTGGTGTGGTCTTCAACGATCTAAACAGTGACGGCAACAACAGCAATGATGCGGGACTCGCTGGCGTGACCGTGTTTATCGACAGCAATGGCGACGGGCTATTGACCCCAGGAGAAACCTCCACTGTCTCGGGTGCTGATGGTTCGTTCACTTTGAGCGCCGCCAACGGCAGCGCGAGCGTCGTTGCGATTGCTCCCGAACAGTTTGCCTCGACGACTCCATCGTCTGTCGCAGCCAACTTCGGCTCCAGCGGAACGGCATTGGCATTTGGGTTTGCTCAAGTCATTCCAGACATCACCGGCACCAAGTTTGCTGACCTGAACGACAACGGACTTTTCGATGCCAATGAAACAGGTATCGGTGGCGTCTACATCTACCTGGATTTGGACGGCGATGATCGTCCCGACTTAGGTGAACCGGCCGGAGTCACCGCGGCGGATGGTACCTACTCGATCAATTTCCCAGGTGCTGGCACTTACACGATTCGTGAAGTGTTGGAGCCAGGGTTCAGGCAAACGTTCCCTGTAGGCGGCGAACACACGGTCACGTTTGACGGATCGACACTGGGCAACAACTACAACTTTGGTAACTCACCCTCGCGCGACTTTGGTGATGCACCGGATGACGGAGCGCTGAATAACTACCGCACATTGACGGCCAACGACGGTGCAAGCCATGGCCTAGTTAATGGGCTTTCACTTGGAGCCATCGTTGATCGTGATGTCGATGGCGCACAGTCCGCCGATGCGATGGGTGACGATCTCGTTGGCACAATCCTGCTGGATGGCTCGACTCAAAACGATGAGGACGGCGTTGAGTTTGCTTCCTCGATCAGCGTCAATCCGGATCCAGCGGATCCGCTGGCTAACACGATTCAAGTGACAACGACCAACGAAACCGGAACCGCCGCTTACCTACAAGCTTGGATTGACTTCGACGGCAACGGCGACTTTGATGGCGCAAACGAACAGATTGCAACAAACATGCTGTTGGGCACCGGCACTATCAACCTGCCTGTGACGGTTCCTGCGAATGCTGCGACAGGAGCAACCTACGCTCGTTTCCGATACAGCCAAGAACAAGATCTTGATTGGTTCGGTGCAACCAACACGGGCGAGGTGGAAGACTACCTTCTAGCGGTTCGCCCATCAGGTGAAACAGCCGTTGCCGATTCGATCACGGTCTCACGAAATTCGCTGGCTCAGAATCTGACAAGTCAGATTCTCGACAATGACTTTTCAACGCCCAACAACCCCATCACGATCACTGCAGTACAGGATGAGGCTGTACCGAATAGCCTGACGATTCCCGTAACGGAGCGAAGGTTTAGCGATACAATCGGGACAGTGGTGCTAAACAATGGGCAAGTATCCTACACGCCACGCAACGGATTCATCGGACTCGATCGTTTTGCCTACACGATCAGCGACACCGAAGGTAACGAGTCGACTGCGATTGTCACCGTGAACGTGACCTTCTTGTCCAGTGTTCCTATCGCTGTCGATGACATCTTCCTGATCCCCGAAGGCGGAGCGATCAACCGTGCATTGAACGTCTTGGATAACGACGTTCCTAGCACAGCGGGTGGACTTTCGATCATCAGCGTTCAACCAGGTGATAACGGTGGGGCGATCTCCCCGGTCGGCGGTGGGCAATCTATTCGCTACACGCCAGCACCTGGATTCAATGGCACAGAGCAATTCGTCTACAACGTGCAGGATGCCTCGGGCCAGATCAGCAGCGCAACGGTCACCGTCAACGTGCTACCTGGATCACGTACCGATGACATCGTTGATTTCCGAATCGAAACACTTGACAGTGACGGACAACCGCAGAGCAATTTCCGTGTCGGTGACACCATTCAAGTACGTGTCTCCGTAGAGGACCTGCAGTTTCCAGAGGACGGTAATCCAAACTTCCCGTTCCTTGGTAATCAAGATGGTGTTGCCTCCGCATTCTTGGACCTTCTTTACACGGATACACAGGTGGCAGTGCGGGCCGCAGACGCTAGCTCAACGATACCGTTCGACTTCGACATTACCTTTGGCGAGCTGTTCAACGGCTTTGTCGGCACCACCTCTGGCAACAGCAATCCTGACGCGCAAGGCAGCTCACGAGTACCTGGACTACTTAACGAGATTGGTGCATTCCAAACCGCTAATCCGAACATCGAGCACAACGGCCCCGTCACACTCTTTACCGTGACCATGGAAGCGATTGCTCCGGGAATCGCCATCTTCCAAGGTGATCCTGCGAACAATACCGTGAGCGAAACCATCACAGTAGGTTCCACCGAGATTCTGACACCTAGTCAACTTCGTTTCGGCTTTGCCGAAGTCGAGATTTTCGAGAATGACAAAGTTCTGAGCGCCGCAATCGATGATTCATTCCCAGACAATGTTGATTCGCTTGGCCAACGCTTTGACGACACAGGCGTTTCAACCTATCGACTGAACGTCCTCGAGAACGACTTCCTTGGATTCGAGGTGAATGCATCTGGTGACGAAGTTCCTCGCACCATCATTGATCGCCAGATTTTGGCACAAGGCGGTTTTGGCGAAGCTTCTTTCAACGACAACGGCACGCCAGACGATCTTGGCGATGACTTCATCGACTATGTTCCCAACATTGGGGCAAGCGGCTTCGAATCGTTCACGTATTTCATCGTCACCGACGATGGGGTTCGGAGCGTTGCGGAAGCCACGCTGGCCATCGATGACGACGCGAACGACGATGTTGACATCAACTTCGTTTTGGTCGACACAGACGGTAACCCGCTCAATTTGGCAACGGGAGTCACACAGGGACAGACCTTTGGCGTTCAAGTCAACTTAAAAGACATTCGCCCTGACACGATTCTTAACACCTCTGTCTTTGCCGGATACTTGGATGTTCTCTATTCAAGTGATCTGATCAAACCTGCGAACACAACGACCCCCGACCGCAACCAAGTCAGTCAAGAATTTTTCAACTTTGACGTGACTTTCCAGGTCGATGGTGAGACGGGATTCAATGTTGGAGCAGCCGTGGGTTCTGCGACGAATCCAGGCATCATCAATGAATTTGGAGCGTTCCTGATTCAAGATGTCGCGGAAAACTTGACTGCCGAAAACGGCAACCTAATGGCGACGATTTTCTTCGAGGCCATCGCCTCGGGAACCGCACGAGTCGTGGGTAGCCCAGCAGACAGCTTCCCATTCCAAGACACGCTACTATCGCGTGAAAACGATCCTGTACCTGTCGATCGAATCCGTTACGACGTTCTGGAATTCAACATCACGGGACCATCAGGTGAGTTCATTCAGAACACAGCTCGCCCTGCTGACGTCAATAATGACGGTCACTTAAGTCCGTTGGATGCTCTGTTGGTGATGAACCGCTTGGCGTTGGAAGCGGCCAATGCACAAGGTGAGGATGCTCCCAACAACACGCATTTCTTGGATGTCAGCGGTGAAGGTGATCTATCACCCTTAGATGCGTTGATGGTTCTGAATGCTCTTTCGGACGCACGTGCCGAATCCTTCGCCAATTCGGGACAGGGAGAACTGGTAAGTGACAGCTTGGGACTTGCCGAAGATGTCTCCACCGCTCGTGTCCGTGACGCCGAAGTATCCGATTCGATTTTCACCGAACTGGATCAGCGTCCCGTCTTCGGCTCAACCACCGGAAGTGACTCTGCCCCAGCGGCGTCACCGCAACTCGCTTCCTTCGATAGCTCGTCAGACGACAATGAAGACGACGAACTCCTGAATCTCTTGGCGGACGATCTTTCGGACCTGGAAAATTAGGGAAACATGCCTCGGTGCGGTTGAACCCGCACGGAAACGACCATCTAAAAAGGCGAGGAAGCAAATTCCTCGCCTTTTTCATTGCCCCGACCAACGACCTCACTTTCATTTCCTCTCCCACCAACTTCGTACAGCTATTACGTTGTTCGCGTGATGACGTTTACAATGACATTACGCGGTTCGGACTATTTATCGGCGGACGTTGGTGTACCGCCTTTAGGCGGCTTCGGTATTAGCAAGGCCGCCTAGAGAGTGCCCAGCTTAGGCCGGAGGCCGAAACAACAAATGCCGTGACCGTCAGGCCCCGGTACCAGTACAACAGTAGCCCGGAGGGCGACACAAACCGTCTTCCACTTTGTGTCGCCCTCCGGGCTAGTATCGCGAATGGCCAGTAATCCGGTGGCTGACGCCACCGGCAGTGAATATGTCGGCCCCCGGCCTAAGCTGGACGCTTTCTAAAGGCAGTACACCAACGCTACTCATGAGAAACTCGGTTTGACATTCGAGCCATTCGCCGTGCAATGCACCACTTGCGCCAGCCGGTTGCGAGTGACGGACCCCGCGATCGTTGGCACGATCGCGAATTGCCCGAAGTGCGATTCCATGGTGGAAATCCAGCCTCCCATTGATGCTCGCCAAGCTGCACAACAAGTCGCGGTTGGATCACCTCAAGTAGATAGCGAAGCGATCACGGAAGAGGCCATCGCAGCAGAACCAGCTGACCAGATCGACCCATCGTCCGTCCCCAGCGGATTTGGTGCCGCTGAAACATTGGCACCAGACCCCAGAATCAACAACGAAGTGCCCCTTGGCGGACCTGTCTCTCCGTCATGGCAAAGCGAGCGGCAGCAACGGTCCAGACAAATCGCATTGATCGTTGCGATCGCTGGATCGGGCTTGATTGCATCAGCGATCCTCTTTGGCTGGTTTGTCAAAAACTGGCAGAGCAAGGACGCTGCGGTCGCTGGCGTTGTCGATTCCGGCACGAACGATAACGACGCAAACAATCCTTCCGATGCCGTAGTGGACGCCGATGAGGAAGCAGAAAGCGGGTCGATCGCCGAGGAACTCCCCCCCGAAGAGCAGGCAGGTTCAACGAGCCAAAGCACTGACCTGAGTGACCAGTCCAATGCACCCGCGACATCCGATCCACGACAAACGTCGCTCGAGGTGGACCCAGACGCCAAAATGTCAGAACCTGTCGCGAACATGAACGACGCCAAGGTCCCTGCTGATCTTCTGCAGCCGTCAGCGCTCGATCCATTGGGACTAGATACGCCACCAAAGGATACTTCGTTCCCGACAGGACCTACCCAAGATCCGAAAGAACCCGATGGCCCGATAGACGTGCCAGACGAGTTGAAGGGATTGATGGGTGTTTTAAATTTGTCGGGCGGCCAGGACACGTTTGACTTGGATGCGCCACCTTCCTTAGATGATGTCAAACTGGAAGGACCGGCGAGAGAGAACATCGATCCGATGATGATCGCAAATCCGCCTGAGCCGATCAATTTCAAACGTGCTTTGTCCATGAAGCTCGCGTTAGCCCCCACCAAAAACGATGCTTACCCGCTCAGCGATCTCGTCTTACTGATTAGCCAAATCTCTGGTGTTCCCATTCAAATCGACTGGGTTTCCTTTGATTTGATGGGGATCAACATCCGCGACGACGTGACCAATCTAAGAGCGAATGGCTGGCGCAGCGTTGACGACTTGTTGAACCGTATTGCGGCATCTATCAATGGAGAGATCACCCGCACAGAAACACTGCTGACACTGGCTCCGACCGAGGAAGCTTTCAAAGAAAAGCTGGACATGCTGTTGGACATGAGTGATTTCGGCGCGGGACAGCCTACTGCTGTTGCAACGGTCAATGCATTCATGGTTGGTTCGCAGCAGCCTGGGGCCAATGCCAAGAAAGTTAAAGCAGGCGTTGAACGTCACGATCACCAAGTCGCTGCCTTAGCCGTCGAATCGATGCGACGACTACGTGGAAAAAACGGGAAACTCCCAGATGTGGTTTTTGCTCGTTGGGCACAGTCCACTATCGACAAGCGACTGGATTGGCCGATCGTTGCAGGCGGCAATTCAAACGCCCCACTCTTGTCACCACTAACGATCGCCGGCGTGCTGCGCCGACTAGGCCGTTCGAATGGAGCGACCTGCTTTGTGAATTGGCTCGACGCCAACCGACGGGGCATGGCTCCCCAGCAATTAGTAATGCCATTTATGAAGTCAAACGCCGGCGACACGCTCTCTCAGCTTTTGACGCCCTTTGAACTGCAAGTTCGTAGTGTTGACGACCACCACTGGTGGGTTGGCACACAGGCAACATACGACCGGTTTCCTGTGATTGTATCGAGCCAACCTTTGGGAAAATCGAAAGACGAATTTGCGAGACGAATTGCCAAAATCGCCGGAGCCGATGAAACCAAATTCGCGATCGATCCCGACACGGGCAAAGCGATCATGCTCTTGCCACGCTACATCGTTCGCCAACTTCCTGAACTCACCAAAGGCCTGCAGTAGCGACGGATCAGTTTCGACTCGCTCGCACGATCGCATCCGAATCATCCAAGAAGAATGCATCGAATTCTGGCGAGTCCTTTGCGGTTCCTTCGAGATCAAACTCGTCCGCGATCAATGAACCGATGTACGCTTGCATGCGATTGGCTCCGTCCGCGTGTGTATGGTGTGTCGCCACCTCGCTGGCAAAATTGATCAGGTCATAGACACGCGCTTTGCTGGGCAAAATCCGTTTTCGCTTGTCACTGAGCGCCTCCAGATTGGCCAACCCATACAGCTCGCTCATATTGCCGGCGATACTGCGAAAACGGCCAAGCAATCCTTTGCTAAACGATTGGTTTTCACGTTGCAGCTTTTCCAGCACAACCCCCAATTGCAGGCATTCGTGAACCGACGCCCAGGACGTCTGCGCCGATTCGAACCGCTGTCGTAACGCGGAATAGCCGTCACCATTATCGAAGGACTCTAGTGCTCTGGAGATGCAGTGGTCCATGTGCTTGCCCATAGGAATGTCACTCCTAAAGGCTCGTGTGTAGCCGACCATTCCGTTGCTGCATACCATTCGCAACATAGACAAAAACAATCGCGGATGCCCGTAGCCATCGATGGGTGTCTCCATACAGAATCGATCTCGAAACTGATCACCACCGATTGCAAATTCTCGTGAACCGCCGCGTGGCGAATGAAAACTTGTCACCAGTCCGTCGCGATAACTGATGTCCGTGCCACCATAACGCGCGATCAAATCAGTCACTTCGTCATAGCGAATGACCGGTCGTTTCAAATTAGTGACTGCCAAAAGTCGGCTCGTGCTCTTACCACCCGGGGTGCCACCGGGAGATTGACTAGAAAGGCAAAAGCGAAATGAATCGTCGGGGCTCATCGCACTGATGCGTTTGAAAACTTCATCGGGAGCAAAATACCGAAAGACATTCTCCGCGATTCCGAAACGCGAGAAAAACGAACGCCAAAAACGCTTTGTCGCCGTCACACTCTTTCCATCGATCGTCAGATCTTTCAAGGTGACCCGGCCACTTTGAGTTCGCTCCACTTTGCGAACGCAAAGGTCGGCAACGGTGGCTTGACCATACGTGAACTGAGTTTGTTGATTCGTTGTAGTAGTAACCATTCTGATTTTCCTTGGTAAGTGAACGCAATGCGTGAAGTGTTTGGCGTGGTGTATTTAGCAGAGCGATCGCGGTGCAGTTTCGCTCTTGGAATCACTATTCCGGCGTTGACGACCAAACACTTGCCGCACGCGATCGATGAATTGATACCAATTTGGGTAGGCTGACTTCTGCCTTGGCCACGCGCTGGCGAGCCACCTGTGTCATCGCGTCTAGCTTTTTGTTGGCTCGAATACTCCGCCAACCGTCATCAGTCCACAGATATTGCTCGGCAGGCATCGCGGTGCGCATCATAGGATGGGGAGTCTTCCGGCACTGCACGATCTGCTTGACAGGAACAAGACGACTGGTCCGCAGAACACGCCCCGCCATCTGAATCGTGCAGCCTTTCCCACTAGGGCGACAGAAGACCGTCTGTAGTTCAGGGCAATCGAATCCTTCAGTCAGGATCGCCATGTTGATCAGAACATCCAATTTTCCATTGGCAAAATCTTCGATCTGTTGTTCGCGATCACTTGATGCTGTCACGACCGACGATCGGATACCCGCTTGATCGAGCAACAGAAACAGCAGATCACATTCACTACGACGATGAAAAAACACGAGCGACTTGCCCCATTTTTTGGGATCATCGATCAACAGCTGAGCAATTCGCGATGGTGTGTGTTGCGGAATCGTGTAGTGGTGGTAGTCACTCAGGTAGCCGTCGGCAATCAAGGCAGCGATTCCGGCATCGCGAATCACTTGATCAAAGCAAAGTTTGATGCGATCGGTGCGATAGGGCGTTGCCGAGAGCCCTAGCGTCCACTTCGGGCGAATCTGGCTGTGAAGATTCGCCATGCTGGTTGCTGCATCATGCTGAGCCTCATCGACAACCAACAAATCGACGTCAGGCGGGTTCTTTTCAAACATGCTGATCGATTCCATGCGTAAACCGAAACCTCGTTTCAAATTCTCTTTCTGCGCCTGGGCCAGCAGATTGCGACGCATGGCAACCCATCCGACGCGTGCTCCGGTGACACGCTGGATCATCGCGGCAATCGCCAGCCCCATGACCGTCTTGCCACTTCCGGTGGGACTTTCGATCAGAACGCTTTTTGCCGGTGGCAAAGGAAGTCGATCACGTCCATCCTGCGTGCCAGCAAACATTCGAATAGCTGACGCAATGATCCGAGCCTGATAGTCTCGTGCCTGCACGTCGCAAACGGCCAAGAAGGCGTCAATAGCGCCATCGATACCAGGAGCAAGGCGATTGATATCGCTAGGCTGAAATGCCTCGATCGCCTGGGAAACGGCAGAAGGATTTTCCCAAATGGGCAAATCAAGATGGGTCGCCTGGACCATGGCTGGACACTCCGTTGATGATGGTGCTGACAGAAATCCTGGTCCACACTGAACCAAATCACTTCCGCCTTCGTTTGCTGAACGAGACGCATCATCAACTCGACGGTGGACAAGTTTGGTCACACCATTGGAAAGTAAGAAACTTTTCTTCCCGCTACTTCTTTTTGGCTGCCTGCTTGGCCTTAATTTCAGCTGCCATCTTTTTTCTTTCCTCTGGCGATGCTGTTTCGATGACACCGCCGACTGTCAGCACATCCAATTCATCGGTCAGACGTTCTTCCAACGCATCCACGCCGGGAAAGCCAAAGTGCATCGCTTCGACGATTCCGGCTTTGCTGATCAGCATTGTCAGCGGAATTACATCCGCCGTGAAACCCTTGGACACTTCCATTTGATCGTCCAAAACGACATTCACATTCCATCCTTGTTTCTTCACAAACTCCTTGATCTTGTCGGTCTCTTCACCGACGTTGATCGCCAACAGCACGACATCTTTGTCTCTAAATTTTCGGCAAACTTTCTGAAGCGTTGGCATCGCTTCGACACAGGGCGAGCACCAGGAGGCCCAGAAATCGAGCACCAGGATTTTATCTTTGAGCTCCTTAGGACCAATCACTTTGCCATCGAGGAACTCGGCTTCAAACTGCGGCGCCTTTTTCCCCAGCAAAGGATGCTTACTGTTTTCTTCCGCGATCATCGCGTAATAGTCATCCAGAGACTCAAATTCGGTAGCTCCCTTTGGCGGGCTGTACTTAAAAAGCTTGTCGTCAACGGTGCCGGTGACTCGCCAAGTCAGGAAATCGTAACGAAGTTCGTAAGTAACCCCTGGGGCCATTCTCATTTGCGCGTTGTCTCGCAACATCGAAGTCAGATCGACCAATAGCCGCAGCGGCTTGGGTTGTTTTTCCTGCGAAATCCAAAAGTCCCAGACAACGCCATCGTCTTGGACTCCCTTGAAATGAATGGCAGGAATCGCACCACGGAATTTACCTCGATCCACGATTTCAACCGATTCCATGCCACCTAACAACGTCAACGATGGATCGGCACCAGCGAACGTCAGCGCGAAGACTGCCTCGGGATAGGGCCCCAGTGGAACGGGCATGTCAAAGACAGCATCAAACAGGCTCAGCGGCTCGGGCAATTGAAAATACGCATCGGGTGCAACCGCCGCAAAAAAGTCTTTTCCATCGCAATACAGACGCGTCCGCTGGTCGGGCTGCTTCAAATAAACCGTGAACAGGTTGGGATGCTTGGACGCGATTTGGTAAGTCGATTTTTTTCGGTCAACCACCGATCCATTGTCCAGCGTTTCGGCGGACAACTCGACTGTCGCACGCGACACATCCGCTTTCGCGATCGACCGAAAGAAAGGCAACAGCGCTTCCTCGACGTCTTTGCTCAGCTTGAACTTCGGCTGCGCTTCGGCCGCTTCTTTTTTGGTCGTTGCTTTGCTCTTCGCCACAGCCTTGCCCTTCCCAACAGCCTTGCCGTTGGCAGCGTCATCGGCGAGGGCACCACCGCTGAAAAGAGAGGTCAAGAGCAGTGCAAGCAGCGTGAGAAAGCGAATGCGAGTCATCTCAATCATCAAGCGAAAGGAGTGAGCTTCCAGGAAAAACCAGCGGGCTGTTACCGTCAGAGTTTAGCCTGGGCTGCGAGACTCAGGTATGACTCATCAGCGCAAACACCGCGTTTTTTCACTTCCGATTGTCGCTTAGAACGTCTCTGGGTAGACCACCAGTTCGACGCGACGATTGGCAGCGCGACCCGACGCCGTGTTGTTCGGCTGACGTGGATTGTTGGACCCTTGCGCAACTGTGAATAACTGATTCATCGGCATTCCGCCTCGACGCGTCAGCATATCTAGAACAGCTGCCGCTTGAGCGGATGCCAGCTGATGGCTGGTGCCAGCTTGGCCACCATTAGCAGTCGCGTTGTCTGTGTACCCTTCAATCCCAATTCGCTGTCGTGGGAACACGCTACGCAGCTGTGCCACGATGGGGTCGAGTGTGAGCGTGGCTTGCTGATGAAGCTGCGCTGTACCGGGCTGAAATAGCTGGTCGGCCGGGACGATGATTCGAATGACATCGCCGTCTTGCTGGACCGGTACGCCCTTCAAATTCAACCGTCCGATCAACTGCCTCAGGTTCGTATTGGCGCGAATCAAAGCTCCGCCGCGACTCTGGCTGGACGCCTGCATGCCACGCATTTGCGACTCAGCGTTTTGCAATTGCGACTGCGCACTGCGAGCAGCCAGACGTGTCGATTCGAACCGCTGGGCTGTTTCGGCCAGCTGATCACGCATCACTTTCAGCTCGTCTTTGTAGACCTGGCTTTGCTGGGCACTTTGCGCAAGCTGTGTGTGCAGTTGGCGATTGTTGTCGTCTAAAAGTTGTACACGTCGGTTCAGCTCGGCAATCCGGGCATCATTCACATTCATGCCAGGATTGATTGCCGGGTTGACTCCCGGGGGTGCCGCGCCGGGCGCATACCCTGGCCCCTGGGCTCGCCAAGTCACGTTGGACCCGGGCGTCGCCAAGTAAGGGTTTTGGCTGCAGCCAGTTGCCAGCAACACACAAGCGAGCAACACGCACGACGGCGTGAATACCGAAGTGAGATGAAAAGATCGATTTCGGTGCGACAACGAAAACATGCGGGTTCCTAGCGTACCGATCATCGATACTTCCGGTCCTTGGCTGGAAAATGGAATCAGCCTTGAGACACTAGGAACAAAAAATCTTCCAAATCAAGAGCAGTTTGGCTCAAGTCACAAATCTGCTAGCAACGAGCCGCCTCTCGCTAGGGTGAAAGATGACCACTGCTTATGGTGATTGAAGACTCGACGGCTGGTTCAAACTGGCGCAATGAAGTGCCCCCAAGCCCCACACCAGATCACGACAATCGATGCCGATCACATTTGTTTTTGGACAAACATCCGCCAGAATCCCCAAAGCGCGGTCGTCAGAATAGGCATGACCGAATGTCGGAACGAGCATTCGATCTGTGCCCAATCGCAAAAAATTGCAGTAGCTTTCCGGCACCCGCTTGCCATCAATGTATCTCGCAGGAGGGATGGGTAACTCGTGAACAACCACATTCGGCTGCGTTTGCTTCGACCAGAGTTTTAGCTGGCGTTTATTGGCGATCAAGCCCGCTGCATTAGCATCGCGATGATCGTCGCATACCGAAACCACGACCGTTTTGGGATCGACAAATCGAGCAAGCTGATCGATATGTCCGTCGGTGTCATCGCCTTCCAATCCACCACCGTCCAACCAAACGATCTCTTCGACGCCCAAGCACCGATAGAGCTCATTGACAATCGCTTCTTGCGTCCAGCCCGGATTTCGATTTTCAGTTTCGATGCAATCGCGAAAGGCAAGCATCCTTTGTTGGCCATCCGTTTCAACTGCGCCGCCTTCGATGCAAAGCTCACTTTGAACGCAAACCACCTCCAATTTTTTTGCGATCAACTGCGCCGCAGCATCGTCGTCATCCCACGGCGGGTACTTTTCGCCCCAGGCGTTGTATCGCCAATTGACCGCCTGCATTTGCTTCGTCGAAACATTGAAGACGAAGCTAGGCCCGTAGTCACGAATCCAGCAATCGTTGGTTCTAATCGGCACCAATTCAACATTGCCAGGGAGGCTGCCCAGAGCAGACTTGGCGGACGCGGCGACGTCGTCCTCGGCAAGAATCCTGACGGGCGCGTCTTCCGCGATCACCCGGATCCATTTTGCAAAAAACTTAGGGATATCGCCGAAACGCCCGGGCCAGGTTTCCTGATTGTGCGGCCATGCGATCCAGATTGCCTCGGGACTATGCCACTCAGCAGGTAGCCGCATCGTCGAAATGTTTGCGGTCACTTTTCTGCTGCTTCTCTAGTGTTACTGCTTGGCACTTTTCTGAGCGAATAGCCACTCGTAGACATCGTCACGTGCAAAGGTTTTCGTCCAGCTGTCGTGTCCCACACCAGGATATTCGACATACCGCATCTCGGGCGCATGACCCACATCAGTGAGAGCCTTAATCATCTCACGACCACGGCCTATCGGGATAACACGATCTGCTTGCCCGTGGAATGCCCAGATTGGAATGCCCGTATACCTGTCTGCCCAACTAGGATCGCCCCCGCCACAAACTTCCAGCATTGCCGCGAATCTCCTGGGGGACTGAGCTGCTGCGTACCAAGCTCCCATGCCGCCCATCGATAGCCCGGTCACATAGCAGCGGCTCGAATCAATGGGTTGGGTTGCCCGGAGATGATCTACCAATTCCAGTGAAAGTTTCATTGCCTGCGAGGGTGTGGCTGGAAATTCGCCATCACCGCTTGCTAAACCCCAGTCGGATTCGACCCAGCGTTGATCGGTCGGGCATTGCGGAAAGACTACGAACGCGGGAAACGCGGCGCGTCGATCAGGCCGGGCAAAGTCCGCTGCTCCATGGACAAGCTGACTGACATTGTCGTCACCACGTTCGCCGGCACCGTGCAAAAATAGAACAAGCGGATACTTCTTGCCGGGTTCGATTTCCGCAGGTGCCAAAATCCGATAGGCCAGAGATTGATTCTCCGACTCGAAAACTTCGCTCGCGTAGACTGACGCGAGGCCGTCAATCTTTTTCGCCTTAGCTGCGTCGTCAGCAAAGCTGTTTGACATCAACGCTGCAAAAACGAGTACCGGCAGCAATCGCGTGACCGAGGCCAATCCCCGGCGCAGACGCTGCGTTGTAAGCCGAAATCCATTCATCCAATCTCTCACCAAAGCGGTCTGTCATTTAACAAGATTGGCAGTCGCCAGCAGTATAAAACGCGATGCAAGTCCGTCGGCGGAAGATTTGATGGCCCAGGGAGATCCGTCGTACGGCTAATGTCATCAAGCCAGAAACGAACATCGCTCGCGAAACCCAAAGCGTTCGCCGGGCACACGCCTGACTCTTACTCCGCAGACTTGACTCTTACTCCGCAGACTTGATCTCTTCTTTGACCTTTTGGACAAAGTGCGGGCTCTTGCCATTCTTGCTCAGCTCTTTCGCCCGTTTTTCAGCTTCTTTCTGCTGATCGAACTCATAGACGGCCACTCGCTTGAGATTTTGGCTGAACACACCCCAATACAGTCGCAATCGGACGTTCTCTGCCGCCTTCCCTTTGCGTTTGCCCGACTTCTTCTTCTTGGCCATCAAGAGAAGTTCGGCGGCCTCAGCTTCGGCAGCTTTTTCCTTACGATTTACGACCTTTCGGGCCATGCAACGAGCGGGGGTTTGAGAGTGAGAAAGTGGGTTTGGCGACGGAAGAAGCGGCTTGAATGCCTCGCTTCGACTCCGGACGTTCCAGTGGGCGAGCTTTTCGGGTCGCTGGTGACTGCACTGGACTGGGCAGGATAACATTAGACAGCCCAAATTGTCATGGGGTAGTGCGCCAAGAAGCTTCACGCTTCGGCAAATTGCTGGAAAAGGAACGCTGTTCGCACCGGCATTTCTCGCGTATGCTGTTTCTAGACGCGAAGAAGCAGGCTCCGAGCGATCAGAATGATCACTCACCTGAGCCGTGGGCGAATTCGACGACAACCATATTCGACGGAGAGAATTGATATGCAGGTAAATGTTTCAGCACGTCACGGGAGCCTTCAACCAGGCGACCAAGCGTTAATCGAGGAGAAGACTGTCAAGCTTCGTCGGCTCTACGATCGAGTCAACGCGATTGATGTCACCGTCGATTTGAAACACCTCGACAAACCGTCCGTCGAAATCCAAGTTTCAGTCGAGCATTCGGATGACTGCATCGCCACCGCCGAAGGTTCGAATGTGATCGCAGCGTTGGACACAGTGATCCCCAAGGTCGAACAGCAGCTTCGTCGTCTGAAAGAAAAGAAGACTGGCCATCGCGCCACCGCACACAAACATATCGACACCCCCGTTGTTGAAAACGAAGAGTAATCCGCAATGAAGTTCTCTGATTTTATTAGTGCCAAGTCCATCAAGGCTGAGTTGAAGGCACAAACCAAAGACGAAGCGATTCGTGAATTGGTCCAAAGCTTGCTTGATGCAGGCGAAATTGACGCCGATCAACACGACGACATTGTCGCGGCGATCATGAAACGCGAAGAACTTGGCAGCACCGGCATCGGCCGCGGCGTTGCCGTTCCGCACACCAAACATCCCAGTGTTCAAAAGCTGGTCGGAACCGTTGGCGTCAGCGTCGAAGGCGTTG
>CAYUGI010000060.1:0-27042 GCA_964444105.1 uncultured Pirellulaceae bacterium | reverse complement strand
CCTGCGTCATGTCGTCTGAGTTCGCTTTGCGTATGTTCATGCGTTGGTAAATTGCTAGCCGAACTGACAATTATTTGGTGGAGGCTTTTTTGTGTCGTTCAACCACTGCGTTCAAAATCTCTTCTAACCTCTGAAGCGATGCATCCTGCGATAGGTGTTTTTCGGCGTAGGCTCGCCCGCTTTCTCCGAAGCTCTTTGCAAGTCCCGCATCCGCTTCCAATTTCACAATAGCGTCAGCAAGGGCAGCGTCATCGGCGGCGGGCATGACAATGCCAGCTTGAGCTTCCTCGATCAACCGTGGCGCGTCGCCAGGCGGCAATGTGGCAAGAATGGGGCGGCCAGCGGCCATCATCGTACAGATTTTTGACGGTACCGTCGGTGTTTTCACCGAGGGTAACAGTGTCACTAGGCACGCATCACTGGCTGCCAGGAGCGACGGATACACTTCCTTGGGCTGCATCGGAAGGAATTGAACATTTGCCATTCCACTAGCATCCCTTTCTAACGCTGGTCGCGCTGTGCCTTCTCCCACCAATAGGAAGACAATATCATCTCGATTCTTCAATCTCGCCGCAGCTTTTAGAATCACGTCGAAGTCCTGCGACGCGCCCATTGTTCCAGCAAAACAGACGACGAACTTGTCCTCGGGTAACCGACTTTCTCTGCGAAAGTCGTTGATTCGATTCTCCGGCTTGATCGAAGTAGTGTCGACCCAGTTGAATACCGTGTGTGCGTTCTCAGGAGGCGCGCCCCGGTTTATCACAAAGTCTCGATTTCCATCGGACATCAATGTTATCGCTGACGCATTGTGGTAGACGTAGCGTTCCCAGGACTCGAACATTCGGATCATTCGGGCGCCCTGTAGAAGTCCTAAATCAATAAGAGTTTGAGGAAACAGATCTTGAACGTTGACAACGGCAGGGACCTTGTGCCAACGAGCTACTCGGATAGCAGCGTGGCCCATTAGGATTGGAGGGGTGACCGTGTAGACAACATCTGGTTTCTTTGCGAGAAGACCCCTGACGCCTAAAACTGGTGGTGCCAACAACTGAACCAGTTTGCGACTCAGCGAACTGGGCCCGTAGAAATTTGGTCCGTTGATTCGAAGCACATTTACTCCGTTGAGCTGCTCCCTTTTCCAGAGTCGCCAACGATACTTTGCTGGCAAAGACTTAAGGTTGTATCGCGGGAATCCGGTCACGACAGTTACCTGGTGACCTTTTTTTACGAGCGACTCGCTGAGTTCCAGTGGCGACTGAGCACCCGCGCCTATCTCCGGTGGAAAGTAATTCGTTAGAAAGAGTATGTGCATGCTTGGTTATCAGACATCAATAATCGGACGCTTACCGCTTTGGATCTCAGTTCGATTTGTGCCAGACCGTGCGATTAACGTAGTCGGTGTAGCTCAAGACAATCCGAGACACCTTCTTCGAGAAATTGTCGCAGTCGTAGTCAGCCACAACGCGAAAGTTTCTTTTCTCGGCGTCAAATTGGGACGTCACTACATCTATCGAGTGTAGTACTCGCTCTTCCTTCAGGCCGGTCATGATGAGAACACCCTCGTCCATTCCTTCGGGGCGCTCGTGTGCCTGTCGAATCGTGATTGCGGGGAAGTTCAGAATCGAAGATTCCTCGCTAATCGTGCCGCTGTCACTGATGACGCACGTTGCTTCCATTTGCAGCTTGACGTAATCGAAGAAGCCAAGTGGCTTAAGGAATTGAATACGTTCATCCAAGTCGGTGCGGTTCAACTCCTCAAGCCGATTTCGAGTGCGGGGGTGAGTCGAGACAATAATCGGCTGGTCGTACTTTTTCGCGATCGCATTCAATGAGTCAAGCAGATCGATGAAGTTCTCTTCCGAATCTACATTCTCTTCGCGGTGTGTACTAACGATGAAGAAATCCTGTGGCTTTAGCTCCAGGCGGTCAAGGACGTCGGACGCTTTGATCTTCTCCATGTTGTGAACCAAGATCTCCTTCATCGGCGATCCTGTTTTGATGACCGTCTCCGGGCGTATGCCTTCGGCTATTAGGTATCGCCTTGCGTGTTCTGTAAGTGGCATATTTATGTCGCTCAGGTGATCGACAATCTTTCGATTCAGCTCTTCGGGTACGCGTTGGTCAAAGCAGCGATTTCCCGCTTCAAAATGGAAGACCGGGATCTTCCGACGCTTTGCCGGAATCACAGCAAGGCTACTGTTCGTGTCGCCGTACAACAGAATTGCATCTGGATTCTCTAGCTCCATCACGTCGTCAGACTTAGCAATCACACTGCCGATCGTATGCGCTACGTTCTTTCCTGCGGCATTAAGGAAGTGATTTGGTTGTGGAACGCCAAGGTCATTGAAGAACACTTCGTTCAGTTCGTAGTCATAGTTCTGACCCGTGTGAACGAGACACAATTCAGTAAACTTTTCAAGCTCAGCAATGACGCGGCTCAGTTTAATGATCTCGGGGCGAGTGCCCACAATGACCATGATTTTCATCTTTTCTTCCTTAGTGTTTGTATCGTAGAGGACGCCGTCATTCGGCGTGTCAAGAAATAGCGGCGTGGTTTCGCTGCTCCAAAACTGATTGGATGATCGAGCAAATTCGATCTACATCTTCATCTGCCATGGCTGTTCCGCTCGGCAAGCAGATGCCAACTTCGAAGAGTTCTTCGCCAACGGTGCCACCAACGTATTGATGAGTGGCGAAGGCTTCTTGCAGGTGGAGCGGCTTCCATACCGGGCGCGATTCGATGTTGTGTGATTCCAGATGATCAATGATCTCGTCACGCGTGACCCCAAGGATTTTTGGATCAACGGTCGCCACAGTGAGCCAATGAGTCGATCGGCCATAGCTTGGTTCCGGCGAAAACGTGATGCCGTTCACGCCATCGAAATTGCGTGCGTAACGATCAAAGATTTCTCGTTTGCGTTCTACGCGGTCTTCAAGCACACCCAGTTGAGCGATGCCGATCGCGGCCAAAATATTGCTCATTCGATAGTTGTAGCCAATGTCACGGTGTTCGTAGTGGCGAACTGGTTGACGTGCCTGCGTGGCTAAGTAGTGGCAATTGCGGATGAGTTCCTCGTCGTTGCTTGCAATCATGCCTCCGCCGGAAGTCGTAATGATCTTGTTTCCGTTGAAAGAAAAAATTGCCGAGCGAGCGTCAATGCCCGATTGTCTTTCGCCGTATTTTGCACCCAAAGATTCTGCACAGTCGGCAATCACAGGAATACCGTAGGGGGCACAAGCATCGCGAATCGCAGCCATGTCACAAGGCTGGCCGTACAATTCCGTTGGAAGGACAGCGACAGGCAGGTCACCTCGCTTTGCCGAAGCCTTTAGTTCCTCACGCAGTATGTTCGGATCCATGTTCCACGACTCTCGATCAGAATCAATGAACACAATGTCTGCACCGAGATAAGTGACGGGGCTAACGCTTCCCACAAAAGTAAGGGAGGATGCGAAGACACGGTCTCCAGGTTTGACCCCAATCGTTTGTAGTGTTAGGTGGATGGCAGCCGTTCCCGTAGTTACGGCAGCGCAGTACTGAAAGCCAGTGGTCTCACGAAACTTGGCTTCAAACTCCGTCAACTGCGGTCCAACTGGGGCGATGTAGTTGCACTCAAATGCAGCACCCACGTAATCTAGCTCACGTCCTGACATATGAGGCGGCGAAAGAAAGATGCGTTTGGATTCTTCGTTCATAACTGGATCACAACTCCTAAGCGTGATTCAAAGTGTCTCACAATGTTCAACGACAAATCTGTTGTTTTTACTTCTTGCGCGAAATGCCGGTTGCTCGCCAATTTAAATTCGGGCAATCGGATTTCGTCGCGATCTGTCAAGGTTTCTGCACGATTCAGGCTGTTGCCGACTGCATGGGAAATGCGATTTCCGGCGACGTTCGAATATCGATCTTGCTTGGCAATCGCGGGGTTTCAAGAAATACTTCTGCTAATAAACCATCTTCGTTTGGAACTACGTAGGCTACGACAGGCAGGATGAGCTGACCTGTTGAGGCAATCGTATTTCCCCTCTCGCGACGGTCCCAGGCACCCGTTGGTGATTGGAGTGTCTGATGTCTCTCATTCTATCGTTACCGGCCGATGACGGTCGTACGTAACCGCACAGCGAGAATTTGCTACTGAAGTGATTCAAGCAGAGCCGATGAGGTGTGAACCAGTTGTTCGTCTGTGAGTCCAATCCAAGTTGGCAGGCAAATCCCGCGGCGAAAGCTCTCGACTGAAACGGGGAACTCTGAGTCCTTTCCTTCTAAACACTCGTAGCATGGCTGACGGTGCAGCGGGTAGAACACGCTGCGTGGCTCGATTCCCTTTGACTGCATGTGCGACATAGTCTTTTCAGCATCGTCGACAAAAACAATCACGCGAAACGGTATGTGAGAGAAGTCGTCACGTACTTTCAGCCAACTGACGCGATCGCCCAATAATTCGCGGTAGCGGCTGTAGATTTCAAGTTTGCGTTGGCGAATGGTGTCCAGCTTGCCCAATTGGGAAAGGCCCAAGGCTGCTTGCAGATCGGTGATCCGGAAGTTGTATCCAATCATCGGATGAACAAAGGTGCCGCTAGACATTCGCCCTTGATTTCGCAGGTACATCATTCGTTCTAGCACGGCTTCGTCATGGCAAACGACAAAACCACCTTCGGCAGTGGTGATGGTTTTGTCCGCGTAGAAAGAGAAAGTGCCAACATGGCCGTAGGTTCCGCAGTGCTTTTCACCGTTGGTGATACCGAGGGACTGCGCGGCGTCTTCGACGAGGTACAAATCGTGTTCGTCGCAGAATTTTCGCACCTCTTCGATGTTGGAGCATGCTGTACCCCAAAGGTGTGCAACCACAATCGCCTTCGTTTTCTCGGTAACCTTGATCTTACTGAGGTCAATCGAGTGATCATCGAAGGAAACAACATCAACAAAGACAGGACGTGCCCCTACCATTTCAACTGCATTGGCTGAGGCGATGAATGTCATGTTTTGGACTAGGACTTCATCACCGGGCTGAATCCCAATGGCACGCATCGCAAGGTACAGTGCGAGAGTTCCATTGCAAGCGAAAACGCCGTGCGGAGCACCGATGATCTCTAGCAACTGGTCGTGAAACTGCTTGGCAAATGGGCCTTCGGCGATGTAGTTGTTCTCGAACACTGGCTCCAAGAACTTGTAGTCTGATTTGTCAACGAAGGACCGGAACTGGGGGACATGAAGATAACCTTCGTCGTCAGGACCAAGCGGCCGAGTGAGTTGTGTGTCTGAGCGAGGCATGATTAGGTTCGGTAGAAGGGGTCGGCGGCGAGTTTTTTCATCATGTCGGGCCACTGCGGCAGTTGCACGCCGATGGCTTCACGCAGTTTGTTACCGTTCAGGGTTGGCTTGATTTCGAATTCATCATCAGCAACGATCTCTACGTCAAGTTGAAACGCTTCGCGAGCTAAGCAGAGAAGGTCGTACTTTGAGATGGGTTGGGGCATAGCCAGCGTGTACAGTCCCCCCAATTCTGGATGCGATTCGATGATGTCACCAACGACTCTGCACATTTCGATGGTCGAAACCCCTGAATAGAGGGCCTTGGTAAAGCCGCGAATTTCCTTTCCCTGCTGCGCCAAAAACCACTCAAGCAATTCTGACTTGCCATCGATTTCGCGACCAATGAACGAGGATCGAATCGTGAGTGAATGTGGGTAGCGAATCTCGCCCAACGCCTTAGTTTTTCCGTAGGCGTCTTTTCCCGTGGTGTCAGATTCTTCGTCGTAGTCGCCGATCGATCCATCGAAAACGCAGTCTGTGCTGAAGTGAACGACGCGTGTTTGAGTTTTGCTGCCCCAAGCAGCAAGCTTGTGAGGGAAAAGGGAGTTGACACCAATCGCCTGAAGCGGATCGTTGACAGCGGGCTTGCGTTTCGTGATTCCAACGCAATTTAGAACCACGTCTGGTGAAACAGCTTGGAGGATGCCCTGCAGGTTGTCCCAGTCAGCTACATCAACTCGATCGATGATTCGATCCGTGTTGAATAGTTCGATGTTTGCGAAATCGCTTCGCGATCGATGCAGAGTCCCGTAACACTGATCAAAGCGATCAGAGAGTTTTCGGAAAAGCATGTGTCCGATTAGGCCGGACGCGCCAAGTATTAAGGCCCGCATAATTTTCTAAGCTGAGGGAAACGAGGACGTTCAAGTTACGAAGTCGAGATGCCGACTGAGTCAAGTTGCTCACGAACTTCCGGTAGCGATACCAGTAGGTTCTTGATCTCGTCCAAATTCAGATGTTTGGTTGTCTCAGAGTCGTAATCATGGAATTGGGGCTCAATCGAGTCGCCTTCGGTGAAGAAACCCGAATAGTTAAGGTCGCGTTCGTCCATGCTTAGTCGCAAGAAGTCGCCCATGTCTTCGGCCCGTAGCATCTCATTCAGGCTCGCCAAAGTTTCGTGTTTCTTTTCGCCGTGTCGAACGCCAATGCACTTCAGTTCAACGTCCGACTGGAAAAGTTCTATTAACGCTTTGGCAAGATTGCCGATCGTGCAGGCACAAGCTTTCTTGATGAACACGTCGCCCTGTCGAGCATGCTCAAAGGCAAAGTTCACCAGCTCGACCGAGTCCCGCAGGGGAAGCAAAAAACGGGTCATTTCAGGGTCGGTGATTGTCAGTGGTTGCCCATCTTTGATTTGTTGTATGAACAACGGAATCACACTGCCTCGCGAATACATGACGTTTCCGTAACGCACACTGCATACTCGAGTCTCGTCATCATCTAGACGCCGTGCTGCCGACTGAGCTACCTTCTCCATGATCGCTTTGGTCATCCCCATCGCATTGACTGGATAAACCGCCTTGTCGGTTCCAAGGCAAACGACACAGTCCACTTTGTGTGCGATCGCTGACTCGATCACGTTGTGACTGCCCGTGATGTTTGTCGCAACGGCTTCCATCGGAAAGAACTCGCAGCTGGGTACCTGTTTCAGCGCTGCGGCATGAAACACCAAGTCGACGCCTTCCATTGCCGAATCGACACTTTCGCGACGACGAACGTCACCGATGTGGAACTCCAAGCGTTTCTCCGCCATTCGAACACGCATGTCCTCTTGCTTCCACTCATCTCGGCTGAAGATCCGGATTTCCTCGAAGCCGCGACGCAGTAGATCTTTGGCCATGGTTTTCCCAAATGAGCCGGTACCGCCTGTGATCAGCACTGTCTTTCCGTTGAAGTCCATAGCCGTGTTAAATATTGAGAGATTGAGATAAGAATTCGCCTTCAGCTTAATCTCCGATCCAAGAATTCGAGACTTGCAAGTGACGTTTTCATGCCAATTCTAGGGCCGGTTGGCGCGATTATGCAGGCTACGAAAAAGCGTGTCGAAATTGACTCCGCAGTCGCTCCATCTCAGCTTTTCAATATGCTTGTAACCGCGCGCGATCAACCGCGCTCGATAACTGGGATCATCGTAGATTTCCAACACCGCCTCCCCGAAACGCTGGTGGTCACCCGGAGGAACCAGTACAGCTGCGTCTCCTACGCTCTCGGGCATCGAAGCGACATCGGAAACGATCGCAGGGCAGCCTCGTGCCATCGATTCAACGGCAACCATGCTGAAGGATTCCAGTATGCTCGTTGACAGCATGCATAGCGAAGACCGAAGCAACTGATCCAGTTCGGTATGGCTTACATGACCACGCCAGCAAATGCGATCCAGTACGCCTAGTTCTCTCGCCAGATCGCGATGACCATTCCACGCATCGGCGTCCACGCCGCCTGCTATTTCAAGTTTCCACGGAACCTGAGGACGTTTACGAACGAGATGAGCGAAAGCGCGAATCATCGTCGGGTTGTCTTTGTGCGGTAGCGGGTTGGTTACTGCCACGATACGCGTTGACCTGTCAGCCACGTTCGGTTTGGATTGAGCCTGGTCGATTTGATCATCGGGCAGGCCGATGTAGATCACGTCGTTATTTGGGTTGGTGTCAAGAACAAACTCGCTTGCTGCTTGTCGCAAAAAATGCGACTCGAACACATTTGCGTCGGCTCTTCGCAGTGCTCGGCGGGCTGATCGATTTCTCAGGTGTTCGGCAAAATGTTGTGGCCACGAAAGGCCATCTTCAATCGGGACGTAACGAGCAAGATCTAAGTGATAGACAACTTGAGGGCAGCGAACGCGCGGCATGAAAAAATTGATCGTCAGGAGGCAGTCCACGCCGTTGGCGGCCGCATACTTTCCAAGTCGAAAGTTCTGCCAAAGCTGTCTGGAGACGACACCTTTGTCGGGGCAGACTTGATCGACTAAGTCAGCTTTTTGTTGGTCCTCTAGGATTTTCGTTGTGTCAGACGCGCACGTCAGTACGGTCATGCGAATGTCATTTTGCAGCGTGCTTCGGAGTCCGTCGAGAATCCCCTGGACGACGGTCAAGCCTCCGCCAGGTCCGATCGGTATGGCGTTAACCAATAGATGCATGACAGGGCAGCTCACGGTTTTAGATAGGAAACAGGCGCGAGGATCCTCGCGATTTTCTCTTGGCTGATTTCCGTGTTCGGCTGCCAGTCGGCGGGTTTACGCGCCACCAATGACCACGAATCTCGCCAGCCTGAAAACACTTTTGTCGCGAGTAGATACGCTGGACGAATCGCAGTGGGAACGCGAGAGAGTAAGTGGTGACACCCACGCAACTCGGCGATTTCAAGCCCAAGGTAATTCGCCATCTGTTGAAGGTCGTCGTAGACGTATTCCCGAACATGCCCTCGCCATTTGCCGGGATACCAGTAGAAACTCTCGTAGGGGGGCATGTTGGTTCGGCCACGTAACACGGCCAAACGCTTTCGAATGTTGACTGCATTGGGCAGCGTTACAAACAGATACCCGCCGGGCTTGATGAAACTGACCAGCGAATTAAGAAGCTCACGAGGTGAATCATGCAGGTGATCCAGAACTGCGTGAGCCATTACCATATCAAATGAGTCAGGCTGGTACGGAAGGCTGTAGTCCTCGACCAATTGGAAATCGATCCCCTCGGCCTTCGCGAACTGCAGAATCTTCTCTCGGTTGTCACCTTGGTTGTGCCAGTAGTCTGAAAGGTCGTCGTGAGCTGTGCATTGGAATCCCAGTCGTTGCAGGATCGCTGTCTTGTCACACGGGCCTGAGCCAAAATCGAGCACGCGTTGCCCCGATTTGAGGTATCGTTGGACCGTCTCGGCAATATTTCGATAAGACTCATCAACCGTTCCGACGTAATTGTCAAACGGAAAAGCCGCCGCAACGTGCTCTTTTGCTGTTTCGATATTCATGATGCTATTGGCGTCCTCCAGGACTGTGGCCACCAGTGTTGTGGATTGACCGGCGAATCTGCATTGCTTAGGAAGAAGTGTCGAATGTGTCTGAGTGGCCAATTGGCTTCCAGGTTGTCACGACGAACGCAACCAAAATTCGTCGCTGACAATTGATGAGGCCCGTGCGCTCCACGCACTCCCGATGCACAAGATTGATAGCCCGCTTTGACGACCTGAGCCGCCGCGTCTTCGCCAAAAAAATCGTATTCACCGTAGGGCCAAGCAAAGTGCTCTGCGTCCCCAAGTCTCGCACTGATGAGTTCGCGAGATTGGTGAAGTTCTTCAATCACTTGTTCAGGATCCAACTGATTCATTTCTGGATGATTGACGGTGTGGCTTCCGATTTCATGTCCCGCTGACTTGATCTGTTCAAGCTCGTCCCAGTTTGCAAATTCGTCGGATTCGTAGTCCATTCTTGTTTGGACACAGAATTTTCGTAACGCATCCGGATTCGTTTCGCCAATGATTCCGGGGCATACAAAGAAACAGCCGGGAAGGCCTAGTTCCGACATAATCCTTGCCGCAGGCACAATGCTCTTCAGGCCATCGTCGAACGTGATCGCGCCGTAGGGCCGATCAATGTCGCCGTTACAAATTCGCTGAGTCGCTTCGGTGTAGGAGACGACATGATAATGTTTGGAAAACCAAAGCAAGAATTCTCGAAAGTCTGACTCTTCGTGGTCATAGACGTGATGAAACATAGCCACCTGGACGAGTTGTTTTTCGCCAAGCCGACTTTCTTTGGAAGACAATCGATCCACGGCTGAGAGCCCATCGAGGACCAAATGCCGCGACGCGCGACGCAGTTTGGACCGCACTGAGTGGGCCGCGGATTTCGTCGAGCGGTTGTTGGTAGTTGCGGTCACGTCAAACGACTCCCTGGACCCAATCTCGAGTACTCTCGTATCCGGCCATCACCAATACGTCTCCGAAGGTCTCGTCGAAGTACTGCGCTGCCTCGGGTGAAAAATGATTCACCCAATCACCGCTGGTTCCGCTTCGAAGGTAGCTGGATCGGTCTTCCTGACCCTTCTTTCGACCTGACTGCCGTTCAAACGAGAATCGATCGACCGTTTCGGATATGCGTCTGCCATCTGCTGGGTTGCCAGTGACATGCTCGATCACCCTTGCAAGCGACGCCTCGCCATCAGCCAGCAGTTCCTCATAGCGAATAAGGCAGAGTGGGCTGCGGTCCAGCTGAAAATAGGCTTTTACGTGCTCGCCCCAACTCGGCAGTTTGGTCCACCCGCCGGTTGGGTATTCAATCAGACGTTTTAGGAAAACCGCCATGTTGTCACGAGCATCCGCGTCAACATCCAAGCCATCGAATAGCCTCTTGTGATAGGCCGATGCATTTCCTCCGACCAATTGCCCTCGCGTATGAAAATACGCGGAAACAGCTGTGTCTCTGCCGTCGCGAACCATGTAAACGCCAGTGCGATATCGCATACTTGGCGGTTCGAAGCTGTGGAGTACAGCAGCGCATCCCAATGGCATGATTGAATGCTGAGGAAACGGCAAACGCAAGTAGTCTGCAAGCAGTTGGCACATCCACGAAGTTCCGCTCTTGGGGTGCCCAAGCACGAACATTAGAGGAAAAGCATTGGGGTAGCGTTTGCCAAAGAAAATTGACATTCGTTTGGACACGCCAATTAGTCGGCGATACTTATGCATACGCGACTGCGCTTGGCCATTCCACTGAATGCGTTCGCTCAGTCCGGATTCGACAGACGGATTTGTCATAGTGAGTACAGCTAACCTGAATGCGACGAGGAGTAGTTTTCTAGATACCGCTGACGCAGATCATTGGGGGCCCAAAGAGGCTTGTCCGCACGCGTCATCGATTGTAATTGAGTAATGTCAGTTTCAAAGGTTGAGATCATTTTCTCAAGAGTCTCGCGAGAGGGATCGACGACTTCTTGTGTTGCCTTAGGGAAAAATAGACTAAGGAAGGTGTCACGCATTTTTTGGTTTGTAAAAGGACGTACCAATCCGCGATACAACGGATTGCGTATAATCAAACCCCAGAAATGATTGACGATGGGTTTTCCATCACTCTTGTTGTGAGCCTTATCAGGATCGATCGATTGTGTGGAGAGCGTGACGCCAAGAAACTTGCCTAACTTTTCGATTGTCGTACGCCGATTGCGAACGTACTCCTCGAACGGGATCAACATGACCTGGTCTGCACCGAAAGCCTCGATCCATGGTCGAACTTGCATTGCATAGCAACTGTAGTGAATCAACTCAGGTCGGCGGGAAACCTCCAAGTTGATATCGGGGCCCATTCGAGTTTCGTCATGCCACTCCATCATGTGGTGGTGATGGCTAAGCGTTCTTTTGACCGGCTCCCGAATGAGATAGATGATCTTGGTCGTTGGTGGGAGTGTCGCGATGGCACGCGGGATGACTTCGTCCGCATCTGGCAACATCGCATAGGTCGTGGCAAATTCGCCACAAAGCTGATCATCGCTCGCGTGACGATAAAGATGCGCGTAGCGATCCTTGCTGTCGGGGGAATGCAAGCAGCCTGTCTCCTTGTCCGGCAGAAACAGAGCGTTGCTTTCCAAGAGGTCGTGATAAAGCGTCGTCGTTCCTGACTTCATTGCACCGATGACGATGAAGTCCGGATGTCGAGCGTTTTCGCTCGACTGAGTGGGTGTCGACGTACTCATATGGATGCTCGGCTCTGTTTCTCGCGACGATCTCGCAACGGTTTGGCGGGGACGCCCGCGACGACCTGCCATGCGGGAACATTTTTGTTGACCATTGCTCCCGCGCCCACAACTGCATGATCTTCGATGCTGACACCTGGGAGGATGATTGCTCCCGCGCCGATCCAAACGTCGTCTCCGATTGAAACAGGTGATTGGATAGGTGTTTGGTCGATCACAGGTAGATCAGCAGATTCGTCAAAAGTATTGGTGATGCTGTAAACCAGGACCCCTGAAGAAATCGCGCACCCCTCACCGATCGTTATGCCTCCAAGACCTGAAAAAACGCTGTTTCGGCCGATGTGCGTATTTGCACCAACACGGAGTGGCTTTTCGACGGAGCTGACGAAATGGCTTCCACCGTAGAGTGTCACGTTCTGCTGCAGTTGTAGCGGGCCTTCGATTTGCAGGCTGCGATCAATTCTTAGGCCGGTGGCTGCGAACCTTGGCGCTAAGAGAAATCCGCGCACGCGTCGCTCGGCACCAAACTGGTTTCGCCTAAAAAAGGAGTAGGCGATTGTGCCAGCAAGCTTCGATACGGTATCGATCAACCAGAACGGCAACAAATACCGAAGGAGGGTGAATCGACTCAGGAATTGATCGAATTGGGAAATGATGACTACCTTGCTAAGACTGCTGATTGATTGACTGTCTGCTTGTTGACTGTCTGTCTAGGGACGCCATGCATACACGTGTCCATCAAGCACTCCCCAGTTGCTCAGGGGGCTCTTCTCGGTTTTTGAAATCTTGGTACGAAAACCGTGTGACTGAAGCAACTTTGATATTTCCTTGTTCAGTGGTTCGCCAGTTTCCGTATCGCGAGTCAGTCCGGCCACCCACAACCGCTTGGTGTTCTGTAGCATTTCGCCCATCCCTTGGATCGCATCGACTTCCGCGCCGTTGACCGTGATTTCCATATAGTCTGCCTGGTCCACACCGTTCTCACGACAGATGTTCTCGATCGTATCGACGGGGAATTTCTTGACACACTCATTCTCCATACTCCCAGGGTGTAGTCGTCCGGTATCGATCCGAGTGGTTGCGGGGGTTTCCCCCTCGATGATCTCAATTTCGCCCTTTGAATTCCAAGCGCCTTTGTTGACGAAGTCAACATTTTGGCACGAAGACTCTTCAATTGTTTCTCGCACAGAATCAATCGCTTCGCTGGACATTTCGATCAGCAGTAGCCGGCCGGTGCTTCCTATGGAGTCTGCCAGCCGCACAGCAGCAGCTGGCCGCCACATTCCAACCTGTACCACAGTGTTCCCGCGGTTTACGACCAGCTCTTTTGGCATTCCATTGCGCATGCTCAGCAACATCATTCTCAATTGATGCTTGGCAAACCCTTCGGGGATGCTACGAATCAAAGCGCGGATCATGCGTGTAATCATGGATATAAACTGGGACAGAGGATTTGAAAATTTGCGAGAACGTGAGGCGAGTGTGGGGGTTAGGCCTGAGCCATACTTGTGTCGTATCCATAGCTGCCGACGTATGGCCGACGATATTGAACAATCAACATGATTGTGAGGGCCGGTAACAATTCAGCCAGGCACTGCACCATTCCCACCGCGACATCCATTCCCAAAGCAGCTACGTAGAAACGAAAGCAAATCGCAAAGCAAACCGCGCCGACTGCAGTCCGAAGTGAAGGGATTAGCTTTTCGTAGCTCCAGCGTACGAGCCAGCCGTAGAAAAACGGGATGATGGCGACACCGGCCAAGCCGAAATTCAGAAACGACTCGCCAATAAGTCCCGGTGGGATACCTGTGTGCTTAAGTCCATAAATGTGTTCGCCCACGAATGGGCCCGCCCCAATTGCGGGCTTTGCCGGCCAGTAGTCTCGGGGAATGGGGGCAACAAATAGGGCTGCATACGTGCGGCCCGTTTGGTAGGGAACCCGATCAGGAACTGCCCGGATGATGTGAACCGTCTTGGTGACATCGGCCAGATATGGATCCCCGATCGCGTGCTCCAGAATAGGAAATGGCTTGATGAATTCGATGCCCGAACCCGCAGCATGTCCATCACGTCGCAGCGCCAAAATGCCGACGAACAAGATTGCAACTGCTACCACCAAGGCGGCTTGGATCGCCAGCATTCGTGTCTTCAGCATGTTCTTCTTGAGGCAATAGACGATGACCAAGCTTTCGATAAGAAAGAAGACGATCGGGTATCGGCTGCTATTGATGAAGGGCCCGACCAGGGCGAGCGTCGTTGGAACGGCAAACACGATCAGGGCAACGGCTTTCGCGCGTCGGCCTAGCTTGCTTGTCAGAATCCATGCCAAGAGAATGTATGAGACTACCTGAGTGAAGCCGATTGCCCAACGATAGTAGGAAAGGCTGCCTCGCTGCATTGGTCCATCAGCAACCTTTTCAAACCGTTTTGCCGAGATGGGGCCGCCTCCGCCTAGTCCAATTCGTTGTGCGTATAGAAAGAACACCACCGTCGATATCGCGATTGCAACTCCGCAGACAAGGAATAGTAACTTGGTATTCCAGGTCCGATTGGGGAGGCGAAAAGGACGAATGGTTTTGCCAAAAGATCGACCAGAAAGGTAGCCTGCACTGAGGCTTGTCAACGCGAGGATAACGATGACACATGGGTAGAGAAAATCCTCAACCCTAGCCCCCAGTAATACGGATTGCAGCCGCGCGGTGTCACGAAATGCGAGAACCCAAACTAGCTTTAAGGGAATCCCGAGATAAAGCACCAAGAAGATGATGCTGTAAGGCTCTACGATCAAGTAATTGCGTTTGGCCAACAAGGGCACACATAGGATTGCAAAGCTGACGAAAGCGAACGCTAAAACCAAATAATCTTGGCCATGCAATAGGCCCATACCGCCCAGGGTAGCAATGGGCATCAGAAAAAGGATCGCCGCATAGAGTCGCGCTCGATGGCTGACTTGCGTGATCGGAGCACTTAGCTCGTTTCGTTCTGATAATGTTGAGCTATGCACTTTTAAAACCCAGCTTCTTTTCTATTCGTTTCAGTCCGATGGCAATCAACTCACGGTCTTCGTCACGAACGAAGAGGCCAGGCGTAAAAATGGAGGTCGCGTTATACGCCAGGAAACACCCGGTACCCCAAAGCAATCTCATCCACCAGTGTTCGAATGTCACTAATGACAGGATAACCATGAACGCAAAAAGCAGAGTTGAACGCGAGACATAGTCCCATCGGATCTGCATTTCATAATGCTTGCGAACTTGCCAATACGCTAGGACCATTGCAAATGCATAGGCGACAATCGTCGAACATGCGGCACCCCTAATCCCGATAATCGGAACGAGTAGATACATCGAAAGTACATTGGCAAGCAGTGAGCTGGCCGAAATCAACGCAACAGTCTTCGTTCGACAGCAAAAATAGAGTGGGTTCAACAGGGCAACGAGGATCGCGTGAAAAATCAGTGAGATAGCGACCAACCGTAGGATCACCATCGATTCGGAGTATTCCCGCGATAAGAAGATCTCAGAGAGTGGTGGTCCAAGGCATACCATGCCCATGACAAGTGAAAGCACAAAGGCGTAATAGCTCACTAGCCAACTTGAGAATACAGAACCATCACGTTGATCCTCTTGGGCAGATTTGAAGAAATCTGGCAACCAGGCGTTTTTGACCGAAAGTGAAATGGTGGAAACGACTGTCGCGAGAAGATAGCCGATGTGGTAAACGCCAATATCGGCTAGGCCGACAAACTTGCCCAAAACAATTCGGTCTGCGTAACATACGGCCCAAGTGCAAAAGGCGTGCGCGGAGAGTGGCAGAGAGTAATTCAGAAGGACTCGCCACTGAATGATCCCAAAGTCGGGGCGATTCTTGCGAAAGATAAGGACGGAAAGAAAGGAGAAGGTCGCCCCCACCGCAATTGCTTCTGCCAGCGCAATACCAAATAGTCCGAGGTCCGTCCAGAAAATGAACGCGAATATCAGCGCGGTTGAACACGCGAATTGCGTGAACGTCAGAACTCGAAAACCCAGGGCTTCGCCGCGGATGATAAAGCGACGCTCAAGCACTTGAGAAACGGAGCACAGAAATCCGCTAAATAGCCACATCATCACTGTCGTGACGGGGAAAAGCGGGCCCCAGTCGATTGGCACCAGCAAGTAGGCTGCGCCAATCAGTGTTACACCGATGCTGGCGAATCCGGCAGCCAGGGGCAGCAACGTCGCGACAAGTTGTTCCGACTTCGGCTCGTAGTCGTGATAGAAACGTGTTACGGCCAACGTAATTCCTGCCGTGAACATCGGCGCGATGCCTAGCGATATTCCTTGCAGGACCGCCAACGCTCCGATCTCCTCTGCTGAAAAGTAGCAAAGGTACAACGGTAGCAAAATGAATTTGGCACCCTTTGTCAGTAGGTCACCAGCGGCATACGTAATGGCCGCAACAATATTGGAAGTCTTCTTGGCGGACATCATTCAACCCGTTTGCAACCAGATCAGGTTGCAAGAGACGGATCCTGTTTGGGAGCGGCAGGCTCATCAGCTGTCTCAACCGGATCACTGTCTGGCCGAAAAGAGGGCACAAGCCTTACGATGGCGGCGGCTACTTCCGCAGGATCGCCATCGGCTGACGCGATCAAAGCAGTGATCTCCTCCGAGATGTCGCTACCCTGAAAGTCTCGAGGATAGGCAGCACGTACCTTGGGGTGACTGGTCGGAATGGTTTCCTCGTCTTGGAAATAGAGTTCCTCATAGAGTTTTTCGCCGGGGCGAATCCCAACGAACTCAATTTCGATACTGCCTGCTGGCAATCCGCTGAGCGAAACAAGGTCTTCGGCAAGCTGTACGATTCTGACGGGTTCACCCATATCAAGAACAAATATTTCGCCACCTTTGCACATGGCCCCTGATTGAATGACCAATTGCGAAGCTTCGGGGATCGACATGAAGTAACGGGTCATGCGCGGGTCCGTTACCGTTATCGGGCCGCCACGACGAACTTGTTCTTGGAAGTGGGGGATCACACTTCCGGCACTGCCAAGGACATTTCCAAACCGCACGACTGCAAATTTCGTCTTGTTGGACTGGGCGAATTCGTAGATGACTCGTTCGGCCAGATGCTTTGTGCAACCCATAATACTTGTTGGATTGACCACTTTGTCGGTGCTGACCATCACAAAGCGATCAACTCCAAATTCCTTGGCGAACGACGCGACCACTCTGGTTCCGTTGATGTTGTTCTTGACCGCCTCGCCGGGATGGAGTTCCATCAAGGGAACGTGTTTGTGTGCGGCGGCGTGAAAGACAATCTGCGGCGAGCGCGTTTCAAACAGGCGGCGCATTCTTGGCTCGTCCGTGATATCGCCAATCTCTATGTGAAGTTGGACGCCGTGTGCTTCAGCAATCGGCTTGAGCTCGCCGTAAATGGCGTGGATTCGGTTTTCACCCCGCCCAAGCAAGATTAGTTCTCTTGGTCCAAACTTCATGACTTGGCGGCAGATTTCGCTGCCGATGCTTCCACCCGCACCAGTAACCATGATGCGTTTGCCCGTCAGCACGGATTCCACTTCGTTGGTGTCCAACTCTACCGGTGCGCGACGCAACAAGTCCTCGATGTCCAACGGCCGCAAAGGGATGTGCTGAGTACCAGCCATCGCGTCTTCGAACCGAGGCAGAACGCGGATGGTTAGCTCCGACTGATTGCATTTCTCGGTAAGTTTGCGAAGCGTAGCGCCATCGAGACTCCCGGACGGAACCAGTATGTCACTCGCTCCCACTTTCTCAGCAACACTGACCATGTCATCCAGGCAACCAAGAACGGGGACACCGCCCAATGTGGCTTTGCGGCGATACTTTGTGTCGGTCGCGAGCAAAGCGTTAATGCGACAGGGCATTGATGGGTTAGCATTGATTTGCGAGGCAAGCTTTCCCGCAGTAAAACCCGTGCCAACCAGGATTGCTGGGCGTCTTCGCCTGCTTGGAAGAGTGTTGTTAAAAGTTTCGTCGGCGAAGCGCCAAGTGCATCGAAGACCACCGATCACGATAACTGTAGTTAAAGCGTCGAGCAAAATACTTAGACGAGGGATTGACCCCGTAAATGGCAGTAAGAAATAGTCGACGAATGCTACAACGATCATCGAAAGCAGCGCAACTTTAAGCAGGGACTGTAGATCCGCGAAAGTGACGTAGCGCCACCATCCATGAAAGTAAGAACAAAAGTAGAACACGGCGAGTTTGGCAAAAACGACCGGGCCAACGGTTGCCAGGAAAAGTTCAGGTTGGTTGGGCGTCGGCTGAAAGTTGAACCTTGCGAAAAACGCAAAGGCATAGATCAGGCTAAACAGTACCAGGTGAAGTCCGAGCAGCAGCGGCAAGCGTACCGCCTGGCGTTGGATGATGGAGACGAACGATACCTTCTGCCCAGCGGAATCTGGTGATGCATCGTAATCTTCCGTGTTGGTCTGCGCAGTTGATGCAGAGTGCGGCGTATTCATATGAGCAGGCTGCTGGTAACTATGTTTTGGACGGTGGTTAAATCGAGGGCTGTCGATCAATCAAGCCCTCGTTGCTTTGAGGTTAGCGGATGTTAATTCTCAAACAGGATGCGGTTCTCAAACAGACTGCAAGGCCTTGGTGTCCTCACGGTAGTACGCTTTATGCGACTCGCCGTAGCCATACCCGTAAGCATCGGAATCGTAGCCGCTGGTGTATCCGTAGCTCGAATTCTTGGTTTGGTAACCATTAACAACAATGGCCCCAACGTCCGAACCACTTTGACGCAGGATATCGACGGCGCGCTTCGCAGCCTTCCGGCCATTCTTGATGATCCTAACTGCGAGCAGGATGCTGTCGGTCGCGTCTGAAACGATTGCTGCATCGGATACAGCAAGAACGGGTGGCGTATCGACGATGATAAAGTCGAACTGATCTCGCCAGACGTTAAGTGTTTGGGCAAATCGATCCGACTGAAGTAGTTCGGAAGGATTTGGAGGAATAGAGCCCGCACCCACTGCAAAAAGGTGTTCGTTGATCGTGGATTGGATGACTTCTCCCGGCTCATTTACACCCGCAAGCGCTTCGGTAAATCCTGGGCCGCTCTCGAGGCGAAGGAGTTTTGCAACACGTGGCTTTCGTAAGTCGGCATCCACGATTAACGTGCGTTTTCCAGTTTGTGCAAACGCCATGGCTAGGTTAATGCTTGTTGTGCTCTTTCCATCACCCGGCAGTGGAGATGTCACCTGCAGGACTTGATGCCCATTGGAGGTTGCTTCGACCATCAGGCCGGTTCGTATCACTCGAAAGGTCTCGGCCGCAGGGCTTTTGGGTTCATAGTGCACCCGGACAGAACTGTCGATTTGAAGAGGGCCGCCACGACGACTGCGTTTTAGTTTTTCAAAGCGAGGGACGTGGGCCAACACTGGCGCTTGCAAAGTGCGTTGGACGTCGTCTGGGTCAGCAAACGTGGTATCCATCAAGTCGGTGATCAACGCGAGCCCAAACCCAAACATGCCACCGGCGAACAGTCCTAGGGCAAGCACAATCACTGGACTTGGCCAGCTGGGTTTGTTTTGCGACTCCGCGTCACCAATGACATCGGTTGAGAAACCGGCGTAGTCGCGAACGAAGTTTAACTCGCTCAGAGTATCGTTCATCGTTTTGTAGAGCTCTTGTTGGCGAGCAAGCTCAAGTTTCAACGAAGCGATCTCCATCTCTTCGCGTTCGAGCGATTTCGCGCTGGTTAATTCCTCCTCGCTTCGTTTCAGCAAGACTTCTCTTTGCCGTTGTAAGCCAGCGAGGTCGTTTTTAAGTAATCCAACATACGTTTCCAGCATGTCGCCTACGTTCATTGCCTCGGCTGATTCAGCAAGCTTCAGCTTTGCGGCGTTCGAGTCAATGAACTGACGAAGTGTCTTGATCTGTTCTCGAATGGAGATTACTGAGGGATGGTCGTCGCTAAAGCTCTCAAGCAACTTCTTCTCTTTCATTACCAATGCAAGGTATTCGTTGTACTCGGCTCGAGCATTCTCTTGGCGAATCGGTTCCTGCTCTTTGAACTCTTCGCTCATTGTGTCACCACGTGTCACGTCGTACAGAATCTTTAATCGATTCATCTCGTTCTCGCTCAGGAGCGCCAAGCGGTCAAAGTCTGAAACCTTTTCGGGATCTGCCGACTTTAGGAAGTCCGAGATCACTGCAAGGCGAGATTGAATCCCGGCTTCTTCCTCAATCAAATCTAGCAAATCGGACTCAATCTTGGTCAACCTTACCTTGTGGATATTCGTCGCTTGAGTTCCATCCCACATGACGCGACTTTTACCCAATGAAGTTGTTAGGGCCAGTTGCGCCTGTTTTACATCGTCACCAGTCTTGCTCGCGAGTTTGTCTAGCAGCTCAATCGCTTGCGAACTTGTGGAATTGAAGTGCTCGTCGAGGTATTCGTCATACTCTTCAAAGATAGCCCGAAGGACCAACGCGCAATCGTCCGGGGATGGATCATCGAAAGTGGCACGAAGCGTATGGGCATCGCGTGCAACACCCTCGCCTCCTTTGGTGACATGCAAGTTGTCCGCGATGTAGTCGAGTACAGGGCGTCCTTCGGTCGCAGCATCGGCAATGCTCGGAATCTTCAGCAATTCATGTTTGTCAACGGCAGCCTTGAGAATGCGCCGACTAGTGAAAAGCTGAATATGGGTCGAAAGCACATCGTCCTCGGCCGCAGAGCCCTCGACCGAATCACCGCTCGAAGCACCTTTGACCATTCCAGCCGACTTTTGGCCGACCAGGATCATCATCTTGGCTCGGTAAACCGGTGGAGTAAGGAAAACGTAGAGAAGGGCCGCGATGCCGCCAAGCAGGAAACCTAGAATGATCAATCCCATTCGACGTCGGAAAATCCCAAGCAGATCCAATAGATCGGAGTCTTCAGCAGTGTTCATTTCGGTACCGGGGAGAGACTGAGTCATTCGACTTCTTTACTGAGATTCGAGTATTGTTGGCGATGTAGTAGCGTGGCTTGAATGAAAAGCTGCCTGTAGCCTGCATGCCCTGGGTTTAAAAGGTTCGCTACACGAGCCTGACGCACAGCTTGTTCAGCTTTCCCGCTTCGGTAAAGCGCGAGGGCCGCCAAATAGCGTAAGCCAGCATCCTGAGGTTCCAGTTCTATCGCCTTTGCGTAATGTTCCGTTGCCGAGGGTAGATCGCCTTTTACTGTGGCGATCCTCCCTAAAGCGCGGCAAAGCTCCACTTTGTCCGAGAGCGTCGCTTGAGCAATCTGCGTTGACTTTTGCAGTAAATCGTCCCGGATTTTCTCCGTGTCACCAATCTGCGTCAGTTTTTGTGCCACCAAACAGGGAGGAGTCCATTTGTTGGGCATGAGATCGTTGACGATCTCGGCGTCATCCAGTCGCAGCGAAGAGAGCTGGTAAATCTGCAGTACTGAGTCGGTACTCGTCGCCAAGTTGGTTTTCCATTGTTGAATCATGGGCTCTTTCAGATTTGCAGCCCACGCTAGAAGGCCAATACCGAATGTTTGACTCGGGTTGGCGGAGGAAAGTTGCATTGATCTTGAAAAAGCCTTTTTCCAAGTTCGCCCGGTGCTGATGGCCAGAATCGCCGTCAGGATGTGTGTACGTGGCTGCAGGGGGTTTAACCGAACAGATTCGTTTAGGTCTGAAAACGCTAACTGAAGCTGCGGATCCTGCAAAAGCGTACGGGTCGCTGCCGCTTTGGCCTCCTGGCTCTGCCCAGATTCCGATTCATCATAAAGTCGGGCAATCATCGATTCGAGCGCCGTCATCCCCCATAGGGCAACGGGATCAATTGCGCCGGGTTTTGATTGCTGAGCTTTCGCTTGGTCATAAATAGCGCGTCGCGACTGATGCAGATGCAGTCGGATCTTTCGCCTCAGCAGCGGCTCGTAGCTTGGCCAACGCTCAAGTTCATTAGCAACAGCTTCAATTTTTTCGCTTGTTGCCTCAACGGTTGGCGATGGAGTTGCGGTGGCAAAGTCAGTCTCGGCAACCAATTTGGCCGCGCTAGCATGTCGTCCCTGCTGCCATAAGGCGATGGACATAGTTGCAAGCACAATCGAACAGACTACCACCAAGGCGTTGGGGCTCGAGACGCCGAACGCCTTATTCGGTTTGCTCTGAAATCCTGCTACGGCACTCTCCTTGCTTGCTTGGCTCTGACGTATACGACGCGTAGGCATCTTCGACACTAAGGTGGTGGACCGCTCGCTGGCTGAGGTAGCGGCTCCGACTACCGCCGACAAGGCGATCAGGTTGCCCGGCATCATCAAGCCAAATTCGGTGATCGCGTGAACGGCGTGCAGAACGATTGCACCGAAACTTGCGATTCCTAAAGCCTGCTTTGAAGCACTCCTCTTAGAGTCACAGAGATCGCGCGTGTACCGCACGGCAAGGTAGAGCCCAAAGAGCAAAATCAGCACGCCGAACAAGCCCATTTCCATAACCGTTTCAAGGTATTGGTTGTGTGCATGGGTGAACCAGACGTGTGACGGTTCGGGATCGAAAGCCAGGTACGCTTCGCCGTAAGTGCCCTGCCCCGATCCAAACGGCAGGAAATGTCGAACGGCAGGCATGGCGTCCGACCAGTGACTAAATCTGTTATCCGCCAGAACGTTCTTGATCTCCATGTCATCGACGCGCTCGCCCACTCGATCGCCAAGGCCAAAAAACTGAATCGCAACGATCGCGGCAGCCATTGCAAGTATCGCCCCCAAGGCGACGCCCCCTCGGCTTTTCTTTGATTGCCGTTTCCAAACCAACGTGACTGCGACGGCTGCAACTGCCGATGCTCCCCATCCTCCGCGAGAGAGTGATAGAAGGAGGCCAGCGGCTAAACACGTCAAGCCAATCCATGCGGCCAGCACATGCGGGCTACTTAGTACGGCATGAAGCCTTCCCGCGGTTCCGTAACCTGATCGCCAGTTTCGCTCGCTTGAAAGTAAGCACATTCTGCACAGACCTACCGCACAACCCAGAGAGAGTGCAATGAAGTCGGCCGCATGGTTTCGATTAATAAATGTGCCAAACGGTTTGCTCCCAAACGCAGGGTTTTCGACCCCTGGGAATATCTCATCTGGACGGCTTGTGAACTGAATCGTGCCCCAAAGCACTTGAGCAACGCCGCAAATGGTTATGGCGACGAGCAATAGCGTGCGAGAGGAATCGTCATTGAATAGCATCGCGCCAAGAAAGTACCCTCCTAGGCCGATAACGATCATCGCTAGCCAAGCCTGAGTTTTCCAAGGCACCAATGACTGAGAGAGCGGGGTAGTCAATGAAACCAATTCGGCTGACTCAAACGCGCCAAAGTTCTCTTGGATCTCTCGAACACCCGTCCATTCCAATAGCCCCCCAAACGATGACGAAGAGATTTGCAAAAGTCCAAATAGGATCGTTGCAAAGACAACCAATAGCATGGGGCTTATTGGTCTTAACTTTGTGTTCGAATCGGCTGATCCAAACAAGGCGAGCGTGCCAGCGGTCGTCAAGAATGCCAAGGTAATGAAACGGGCATCGGGCGTGTGTCCGCCGATACCCCATACGGCAGCAAAAATGGCGGCGATCAATAGCAGTCGCGCCGCGTCAATCAGGCGTTGAGATAGCCAAGTCGGTGCAGCAACGCTGCCACGGCGAATACTCAGCGATGAAGATGTCTTAGCTTGGTGCATTCTGGCGAACGAATGGAATTGAAAGGCCGCGATGGCGAGTCCGTTCCAGGTTCAATTGAAACGTCCTGAGACTTCGCAAATAAGTGAGTGCCGTCGCTACCGTGCAACGCCCCCGTCGCTAGATGCCCTCAGGATACTGTCAAAATTGCATTGCAGAAGACATTTTGTTCACTATCGGCGCATAAAAAAATACGCCGAGCATTCGATGCTCGGCGTATTCGTGTTCGTCTGATCCTAGCACCCGGCGGGTGCGAAAAGCGTGAACTACTCTAGTTGCCCATCGAAGCAACGTCATCGTCATCGTCACCACCTGCCGTGACAGCGACGATCGTTCCTGCGATTGCAGCAATGCCAAGCGGGCTCGTTGCGAAACCGATCAGGCCACCGCCACCACCGCCACCAAGTGCGATTCCGCCGCCACCGCTAGCGAATCCACCGCCACCGCTGCTCAAAATCGGTCCTCTGCTAATGATTCCACCCGATGGAGCACCACCAGCACAAACATTGCAAGCACCAACCGTCTGCTCTTCAGTCACGTCCTCAGCGGAAAGCTCAAGTCGCATATCCACTAGAGCGTCGCGAAGGTCAAGCAATTCGCCCTCGTTGGCTGGCTCACTATCTAACAATCCGTCAATTTCGTCGATGACTTCATTGATCTTCGCAAGAGCTTCGTCGCTCGAGAGTGTCTCGTCTTCAACGCCTGTTCCAATCGCTTCGATACGATCCATCAGCTCAGACGAATCTTCGCTCACAGCCTCAGTCGAAGGCATGTAAACGAACGCGTGAACTTGTACGACAGCGAACGAAAGGAACGCGATCGCAGCGACTTTGGTGATCCAATTTCTGTAATTCATGATGCCAACTTCTTCGTGGGGTAAATCTGCGTTGTGTAATCAGCTTGTTTCTTAACGTTACTGTCAACGTATTCCTGAGCCCTGGGGGTTCAGAGGAACGGTTGATGAGATAGATAATATCTGACGAGAATAGGGACGCAAGAGAAATAGACCCCTAGAATCCGAAAAACTCCTACTTTGTCAGGCTTGCCCGAGCGTTTCGACGCTTAATCGGCCGATTTCGCCGCGATGAGAGGTTCTTGAGGGCTACGTTGCCAAATTAGCGGTCCGTGCAAAGTACTGGGTTTACCTGCTAATTCGTTCTCGCAAGGTAGCGGCACAGGAGCGAATCTGCTTGTTTGAGGCCCTGTGTTTCAAATGCCGGCGTTCAAATGCCGGCGTTCTTCACCTGCCGGCGTTCTTCACCGCAGCTAGGCATCCGACGAATCGCGATATCAGCGCCTGGGGTTCGATGTGGTGATTCTTGTTCGGGCTTCGTTGGCCCAACGGCTCTCTGGAGCGAGCCGGATGACGTTTTGCCAGTTTTTTTGTGCCTCCACGTGGTTTCCGAGGCACTCGTGGAGTTTGGCTAGCCCGAAATGGGCTTCGACATACGTCGGGTGAAGCGCAAGAGCACCAGCAAACGCTGCGATTGCCAGCTCGGGTTGTCCTGTCTCGGCGAGGACGTCGGCCAAGCTGGATCTTGCTTCGACAAAATCGGGGTCCAGTTCAATGGCGCTGTAGTACCTTTCACGAGCTCCCGTCACTTCACCGGTGCGATAGAGAAGTTCTGCAAGCTGGAAGTTCATATCCGCCCTGGCACCGTCGCGAGCAAGAATCGCGTGACAAAACTGAATTGCCGTTTCCAAGTCGTCGGCCTCTTCCGCATGGAACAACGCCTGCAACAGGTCGTCCTGTTCGAGGTTTTCACGCGAAATATCGCCAACTGTTGCATTTTTTTCGTGCGATTCGTTGATCGAAATCACATCCCGCGGCACTATCTGACTCGGGCTCGATTTACGCAGGGAACCAACGATGACACTGGATGATTTATTGCTAAGCCTCGCGTTTTCTCGAGGTTCTTCTGCGGCGGGAAAATCGAATCTAAGTTGACCGCCTAGATCCAAAAGCCCTTCCCCTTGCCGCATCAAAATGTCTTTTCCTTCGACGAGGATCGAAAGTTGATCCAGCGGCCGTTGAATATCTGGCAAGACTTCCACTAGTTCGACGAGCCGCTGCTCAATCGTGTGCGGACTAGCACCTGATGCAATCCAATTGGCAAGGCGTCTCGCTGTAGCTACCTCTTGGAACTCGAAATAAGGCAAGCGGTGGAGCGTTTGCGTTGCCGTAATGAGACCGCGTCGGTGCCAACGGCGGACGACTTGGACAGGAACACTCAGCAAATTGGCCAGCATCGCGGGCGTATAGAGTTGCTTGGCCGATTCGTCGCTGTCGAGCAATCCGAGGCGTTGCCAAAATTCGTCTTCATTGATCAGGTCCAAGTCTCCTGCGGAAGCCGCGGCAAGCATTTCTTTACTCAGCAATTCCGTTTCGGCCAACGGTGGTTCGTCCGCACCAATCACTACGCAATCGATTCGGTTCGCTCCAATAGGGACGACGATGGCACCGAAGGATGCAATGAGACGTTTTGCTTCTCGCCGATTCATGCTGCCGAGGCGTCCAACCAAGACGACGCGTTTTCCGGCAATCTGCAGAGCAAGGTCGGCTCCCCGATTGACGTCGGGCTCAACAGGCACGCGATAAGACGGATCAGACACGGCCAAGCAGGTTCCCGAATGGAGACTTCCGGTTAACGTGTAAGATGGAATCAACCGGGGCCTTGATTATCCATATTTTCGTGGATTCTGCGAGCGCCAGTGGTGTGCTGCACTACCGCATCATTGCCCTGCACTACCGCATGGGGGCCCTGCACTGCCGCATCATGTGTTTGCAGGTGATTATCGACGAACCTTCTTGAGATACCTGACTTCCCCCAGCAAATCGGTGCTATGCTATCCGCGCTGCGGAGGGTGAGGCGATCGCTGGTTGCGTTTACGTGACTGGAGGAAAGTCCGGGCTCCATAGGACAGGGTGGTCGATAACGTCGACCGACCGTGAGGTTAGGGAAAGTGCAGCAGAGAACAGACCGCCGAACGGTTTGCTGTCGATTTGCTCGTCAAATACGTTCAGCAGATGCGTGGTAAGGGTGAAACGGTGCGGTAAGAGCGCACCAGCGGCCAAGGTGACTTGGTCGGCTTGGTAAACCCCACCCGGAGCTAGACCAAACAGATTGCAGTGGCCGTGTTTCGAAAGAAATGGCGTTTCGCAAGAGGCGTCGGTCACACGAAGCTGTTCGCTTCGCTATGACAATCGGGTAGGTTGCGATTGAGGCGGCGAGCAATCGTCGTGCACAGATAAATGGTCGTCGGCGAAACTCTCCGAGTTTCGTCACAGAACCCGGCTTACAAACCCTCCGCAGCATTTCATGCGCTAGCCTCACGGCCGGCCCTCCGCAGCATTTCAA
>CAYUGI010000059.1:0-27645 GCA_964444105.1 uncultured Pirellulaceae bacterium | reverse complement strand
GCGGATGTCACTACGATCGTCTCGTTGCGCGGTGAACCTAACGCGGGCAAGAGTCAGTTGCTGAATCGTTTGGTTGGTCGTGACGTTGCCATCGTTGCGGATGTCGCTGGAACGACGCGTGATACTGTGAGCGTGGAAACTGTGGTGCTTGGTAGTTCGATCCGATTTGTGGATACCGCCGGAATCGAAGACAACGACGGAGACACTGCCGATGCGTTGATTTCGCAACAGTCCCAGCGTCAAGCCGCTAAAGCAAGCGATCAAGCAGCCATTCGAATCTGGTGTATCGATTCAAGTCGCGACGATTTAGAAGACGCGACCAATCGGCTTGCAACGATTGCTGGTTCGGGTCGTCAGTCAGTGACTGATTTATGGGTTGGGACAAAGTCTGACTTACCTGCGAGCAGTCGATTGTCAGAGGAATGGATCTTGACCAGCAGCGTCACAGATGAGGGGCTCGCTGAACTGAAGCAAGCTCTTGTTGACAAAATTCACGCAATCGATCAGGAAGAAACGGGCGCGGTGCTAGGTACGGCGGCCCGTTGTCGTGAAACACTGGCGGGTGCGATCGCTGCTATCGAACAGGCTGTCTTGATTACGAATAGTCAGCAGGGACACGAATTTGTCTCTGCTGAACTTCGGCTTGCAGCACAATGTCTCGGTGAAGTGACCGGTGCTGTCTACACGGACGATATTCTGGACCGTGTTTTTGGTCGGTTCTGCATCGGAAAATAGCCTGCCGTGATTCTTTGCAAGTGATACACTGCTGCTAGGTTCGATCGGTATCTCGTTGGACAAAGGCAGATGTTTCAGACTTACAAGCATGACACGGCGATTGGCCAGATTTTTTCGACTTGGTCGAACAAAGGGCTGTTTAGCTTGGCTCTGGGGAAGGACGAGTCGCGCACGCCAAGTGACAGCAAGATGCTTGATTCGGCTTTGGTCAAGGCATTTGACGATCAGCTAGTGGCTTATGCTGCTGAAGGCCGCGCCTCGTTCCAGGATGTCACGGTCGACCCAACGGGCTGGACTCCGTTTTCTCGCCGTGTCTACGAGTGCTGCCGACAGATTGCACCCGGCGAAACGGTGACCTACAAACAGCTTGCTGCTAACGCCGGAAGCGAGAACGCGAGCCGTGCGGTTGGCGCGGCGATGGCCAAGAATCGAATCTTGCTGGTGATCCCTTGCCATCGTGTGTTGGCAAGCAATGGTCAGCTTCGCGGGTTCAGCGCGCCTGGTGGTTTGGTCACGAAGCAGTCGCTACTTGATCTGGAGAGTGCCCCGCAGCGAGAACCATTGCCTTCAGGTTGCTAAGGATCAATAGCAGCCAAGCGACCAATGCGACAATTGCCGTCGGGGTGAACCACCAGGGGTGGTACGCAAATGTCACCGTCCATTCGCCTGCAGGCACGATCGCGCCTTGCTTCAGGAAGTCCACATTGCACACTTCCGCTTGCGTTGCTCTGGTTCCCGAAGCATCAAGCAATGTCGCCGTCCAGTTTCCATCTTGATAAACAGGCCGGACAATCAGGCTTGGCCGGTCTACTGCAATGGAAACTGAGTCGGCGACCGCGATGTCAATGATCTCTAGCTTCTCTTTGAAAGAATCATTCCCGGTTAAGAAAACGCTGGGCGAATGGGCTGAATTTGTTGCGACGATGTTCTGTAGCACTTGCTCGAAGCATGTCTCTGTTTTTTGAATGGTTGAAAAACCGGTCGCGAAGCGATTCGCTGTTGGTAACATTTCATGCTCCAGTTTTCGCCAAGTGACGTGTGGCAGTTCGTGCCCAACTTGCCCTACCGACCTCGCTGCATCGACGTGGATCACTGTGTCAAGTTGCAGCCATCGCTGGATAGAACGCCAAAAGTGCTCCTGTTCGGCTTCAGGCTTTCCACGCGTTAGCCGCGTCGCAACCCGCCAAAAGGTATCCAAGTCTTGGCTGCGAATTGATGTCATGCCGTTGAACACGCTGATGCGATGATCCAGATGCCACCGACCAAAACAGGCCGCCCGCTCAGCAGTTGCGATGGTGCCGATTCGGTTGGCGCTGCTTGTTTTGGCCCAAGATTCAGGCCAGCCTCCAGCCGACTGCATTCGCATCGCTCGCGTAGCGTTTTGCAGCGAACTCGACTCCGATTGCGCAATACCATAGTTATCAAATAACTGCTGTTCGTTTGCTCGGTCTATTTTTGCGACCATCGAAACGCTGCACCACGTTAGCTCTGCCGTTATGAAAAAGAGAAGCAGCAACCAACGAAAATTTCCCATTTGTTTGATACGTTTTGGCCAACCCATTAGGAGGCAACTGACAACCAAGAGCAGGGTAGCGGATTGAATGATGGAGAGGGTGATCTGCCGTAAGCCAGCGTGATAGTGCAGCGGGCCCCAGTATTCGTCTCGCAAATTGGCTGCCGCTTCGTGATTCCAATTCGTTGCTTGAACGATCACGACTGCAGTCATTATCAGCAACAAAGCCGTGCTAGCGATTTTGATGATGCGAATCAACGACAGCCGTGGTGCTTGGCTTGCCGCTTGGGTCCAAAGTGCAGCAACGATGGCACAGGCAATCGCAAAAAACGGCAACCACTTAGTTGGATAACGATACGAATCGTAGAACGGAAACAGTTCGTAGAGAAACCAATATGGCCCCCCCAATGCACTATCGACGTTTGGGATGACGCCTGCCTGCTGAACCAGCCAAGCCAAACCAAAATGCCCCATAGAGAGCGACAGCGACAGCCAAGCGAGAAAGGGCCACCAACCAAACTGCTTGCGATTTCGGCCGACCGTTGCTGCGACTAGCCCTAGCAGGCCTAAGATGCCCATGGAGATCGTCGTCGTCCAGGTGCGACCATCGCCGGGAATCGACTGGCTGACGCGTTGATTGACGGGGAACAACGAACCGCTGGCCCATGGCGTGATCAATTCCGCCAAGTGCCATGGTGGCAATGAGAATTGATACGCTTCGCCGCGCCTGTCACCCGTCTTAGGTGCCGACGTCCAGTCTGTACGTTCATCGCTGGCTACGCGACTACTTTGGCGGCTCCAGTCGACCGACGCTGCGATCTGAGGCGCTGCTAAGGCGGCTGCAAGTAATCCAGCACCAATGACTGGAGTCAAGCACTGAGCGATACCGCGTATACGACGGAGACCGAAGCACATAGGGAGTCTTGCGATAGCAACCACCATCATTGCGTGCAGTGCTGTTTGCGGGTCACCACCGAGTACCATCATCGACAACGCTAGCCCGGCCAGAGAGATCTGTTGCCACGATATTCCCTGTTGATCAGACGGGGGAGAAATGATCAGTGTCCCCAGTACATACGGAAGCCAGGCTGCTCCGACCAGGAACGGCAGATTGGTGTGCAGGAAAAAGACGCTTCCTCCGAGCGCATAAAGAACGCCGGCGAATGCAGAAAAATCGTTGGCGACGCCTGCACGTTTTGCCAGCCAAGTCGCGGCTACAGCGGCGAGCCACAAATGCAAAAACGCATAGACGCCAACGGCGGTTTCCGCATCCAACGGAAGGCTGAATATCAAGTAGCGAATCGGGTAGAAGACCGCAGTCGTGGTCTCGCCTGCCAACGGCATTCCCGTTCCGCAGAACGGGTTCCAAAGCGGTAGCCCCAGCGAAAGCCCTTGTTGGCTTGTCCGTTCTGCGACGTACCGATACAGCGGAGTGTAGAAATGGCTGACGTCACGAAATGCCAATCGGTCTCGGCCAAGTAGCACCGAGCCCAGCGACACCAGCAAAGCCAATGGCACGAGGAACCAATGTGCATGTCTCAAACACTTGGTGGCAAACATCAGGAGGAGAGCCCAAGCCGCGGTTCGTCATTAACACGTCGCCGTTCGACGGTGTACTGAGCCCGAAACATACTCGGTATCGAATGATCTCGCAGGGATGCGATTTTTGCAGCCGTATCGGCGTTTATTTTCTCGGGCCCGTCACGACGCCCATTTGAGCTTGGTTGCGGAGTGAGTCAGCACGACGAATGACGTTCTCGTTCGGCTCAAATTCCTTGGGAGAAAGCTGAACATCGATGATGCGCTCGTCACGAATTTCGCCGGGCCAGAGTGTTTCGGAGACGAAGTCCAGTCCAGGCAGCTGATACCAGGGCGGATTGAATCGACGACGAATCGTTTCGGTACGAAAACCGTCTTTCTCGATCCGCATTTCACGCGTGCCGTAATACGTGAAGCTGGAAGCCGCTGGAGAGGTACCAATGACTTGATTGTCGACCGAAACCGTTGCACCCGGAGGGTTCGTCCGGACTGTCATGCGACGACGAACACAACCGATGCTTGTCATGCAAAGCACAACAAAGATCAGTGAATGCCAAGTCAAGCGAGGGCGAACAGTATTCAATCAAACACCAAAATCAGGAAGGAAGATGGCACGAGTGGATCCCGCATTTGGGGCGCAGCGGGTGATGTTCGTGCGATCTATTCTGACTAACAACCTCCTGGGAACAATCGCTAGGTCGGATCAGCCTTTCGGGGCGAATTTTGGACGAACAAATTTGGTTCTCGCTGTGAAACAACGTTTCACGAGACTCGCTGGATGAATCCACAGAAGCTAGACTAATGAGCTCGCAAACTTTGGTGACAGGATTTCAAGACCATGAAAATTGAACGCATCTTTAAGAACAACCAGGAATGGGTCCAAAAGAAGCTCGGTACCGACGACGGGTACTTTGAGGATTTAGCGAAAGGGCAAAGTCCTGAAGTGCTCTACATCGGTTGCTCCGACTCGCGAGTGACGGCAGAGGACATGACCGGAGCACAGCCGGGCGATTTGTTTGTTCACCGCAATATCGCAAACTTGGTTCCCAACACAGACATCAGCGCGATGTCCGTTATCAACTATGCGGTCCAGCACCTGAAGGTGAAAAACGTTGTCGTCTGCGGGCATTATGGATGCGGTGGTGTGCAAGCAGCGATGCAGGCTAGCGACCTGGGGATTCTTAATCCGTGGCTACGAAACATTCGCGATGTGTACCGGTTACATCACGACGAATTGGACGCGATTGAAGATGACGAAAAACGCTACCGAAGACTCGTTGAATTGAATGTGCAAGAACAGTGCGTGAATGTGCTGAAGGCTCCCGAAGTTCAATTGGCCTACACGGCAGGCGAATTGACGGTTCACGGATGGGTGTTCGATATCGGCACCGGAAACCTGATCGATTTGAAGCTGAACATCGAAGAGACGATCGAGTCGATTCGTGAAATCTATCGGCTCAGCTAGGCCACCTGACGCGCATCCCCGGCGGCGCGTCGAATGTGAGACACGGTAACGTGCTTTGCTTCGTCGCTGGCCGCCAAGGCCAGCGATTGGTCTGCTAGACGCGAGATCGCTTTGATCCGACCGTTGCTCGCACGGTGGATTTCTCTGATTGCTTCGGCGGAAAACGGATGCTTACGACAACCTGCTGTTTGCATCGAATGGTCGATAAATGCGGCCGTTTCATTTTCCGGAAATTCCTTGACCGACGTTTGTGCGATGTGTCTACCAAGACTTCGCGCAACCCGTTTGTGCAGTCGCGGTGTGACGTGACCAATAATTGAAATCGTCGGGCAACGACGGCTAACCTGAAAAGCGGCATCGGCCGAGTGCTTGCCGAGTCCATCGATCATCCAGACAAATCCAATGGCACGACGCTGGTTCAGTTCGACCGCGTTTGATATCGCGCCCAGCGAGTTACGCTTCACGATGATGCCCATCTTCCGAGCCAAGTCGTTTTGAACGCGTTCAATGCTGGGTTGACGACCACTGCTGCAAATCACTTCGACGGCACAATCGTCAAAGCCGCTGCTGCTCGCTAAATGGGAAAACAAAGTCGTCACGCCACACCCGCTGTTCGCTGTCAGCAGCGAAATGCTTGATCGAGAACGAATTTGTTCTTGAATCCACGCGAAACCTTCACGCTGCGGTCCACCTAGAAAGAAAAATCGCGACGCTGCTGGTCCGAACGGTGGCTCTCGAAATGACCAATAGCGAAGATATTCCATTGCTGTCCTCTTGAGGGTGTGCCACCAATTGTATTGGATGGAGTCACTCTCGGTAAATAAACCTGATGTCCTGTGCAGGGTGAAGCACATTCTGAGACGAGGGGATTTTGGTAATCCGACGCGTGATAGCAATTCGCCATCTGACAGTTAACAATACTAATCGGCTGAAAATGTCGTTCGGCTGAATGAAGCCGGGGACTTAACCACCCTTTGCCTGACCCAACTAGAGTGCCGTGACGCGACGCTATTACTGCCCTGATCTGACCACCAGCGGTACTCTCGTTAGCCTGGGAGAATCCGAATCCGGCCACGCCATTAAAGTGATGCGAGTTCAGATCGGCGACGATGTGGAGTTGTTTGATGGAAACGGGAAACAGGCAAAGGCGTCTGTCACCAGCTTGACTCGCAAAGAGTGTCATCTGAAGATCCTGACGGTTGCTGAAATCGATCGCGAGCCATCAGTCAGGCTGCAGTTTGCGATCGCGATGCCAAAACCAGATCGTTGCAAGGAGATGATCGAACGATTGACCGAGCTGGGCGTCCACCGGATTGTCCCGATCGTTGCTTCCAGGTCACAGCGAGAACCTTCCGCTAGCCTGATCGGAAAGCTCCGCCGCGCGGTAATTGAATCCTGCAAGCAATCTCAGCGGAATGCGCTGATGGAAGTTTCAGACCCAATGCAGCTCGCATCATTTCTTGCCGAAGCGAGTGACGCCGTGACGAAATGGATTGCCCATCCGGACGGGGAAGTGATTGCCAGCGGGTCTAATGCGGCTGTTGACGCTGCGACACTGTTGATCGGACCCGAGGGCGGTTGGACCCAGGACGAGATCGAAGAAGCAATCACAGCGGGGTACCAGAAAATCAGTCTTGGCAAACGCATCTATCGCATTGAAACGGCTGCCGTCTACCTGGCTTCAAAATTGATCCAAGATTAGTGGCCGAGAGGTTACGACTACCAATGTCGGCGACATTGAGTGTTCTGGAATTTATTCCGGCTCGCCCTTCTCCCAGCCCGCCTTCTTCTCGCTAACGTACTCTGCAAATCGATCCGTCTCGATGGCTTCGCGTGCGCCGTGCATCAAACGTTGATAGTACGTCAGGTTGTGAATCGAAAGCAGTGTTGGCCCCAGCATTTCTTTTGCATTGAACAGGTGACGCAAATAACCGCGGCTATGCCGGCAAGCAATACAGGGACAGTCTTCCTCTAACGGACGCGTGTCATCGCGGTGCTTTGCGTTACGCATTTTCAGGGGGCCAGCATCCGTAAAGGCAAAGCCGTTACGTCCATTGCGTGTCGGCATGACACAGTCAAACAGATCGATGCCCCTGGCGACGCTTTCCAGCAAATCTATCGGCTTGCCAACGCCCATCAAGTAACGCGGTTTTGATTCGGGCAACTCCGGTGTGGTTGCTGCGGTGATGCGGTACATTTCAGAGGGTGCTTCGCCAACGCTTAGCCCGCCAACGGCGTAACCGTTGAAATCCATCGTCGCTAATTCGCGGGCACACTGTGCACGTAGTTCCGCGTCCAAGCCTCCCTGCACGATCGCGAATCTGGCTTGATCGTCACGGGTCGCTGCGTCCAAGCAGCGACGTGCCCATCGAATCGAACGCTCCATCGCATCGACCACGACGCCTTTCTCTGCCGGAAGCGCCACGACGTGATCCAGGACCATAACAACGTCGCTACCCAGAGCTTCTTGGATCTCGATCGAGTACTCCGGTGTCAGCTGGATCATCGCGCCGTCGACGTGGCTGCGAAATGTCACTTGCTGCTCAGTGACCTTATTGATCGCGTCCAAACTGAAGACCTGGAAGCCGCCGCTATCGGTCAAGATCGGGCCTTCCCAGCCGCTCATCCCATGCAGCCCGCCCAGGCGACGCACCGTTTCGTGACCCGGACGTAGCGCCAAGTGATACGTGTTGCCCAAGATCATATGGGCACCTGTCGCGGCGACTTGGTCGATCGTGACGCCTTTGACCGTCCCCTGCGTGCCGACAGGCATGAAGCCGGGGGTTTGTACCGGTCCGTGAGGTGTCAAAAAAACACCGCGGCGCGCCCCTGTGGTCGCGTCGCGGTGGGAAAGTTCAAAATCAAACATGAGATATCAGTCGGTGCGGGAGAGCGAATCAGTCCCCACGCATCTTCAGGCCCATCTCGGTCAGCTTTTCGCGAACCTCGTTCAGACTGGTCACGCCGAAGTTCTTACACTCCAGCATGTCGTCGCCAGTCTTGCGGATCAATTCACCGATCGAGTTGATTTGCAATCGAGCCATGCATTTGCGAGCACGAACCGAGAGATTCAAATCGGCAATCGGACGATCCAGCATCGCCTGTTCGTCGGCAGACATGTGGCTGGTGTCGATTGGCGGATCGTTGCTCTTCTTTTCGTGAGCAAACTGGCCAAGCGAAAGGCCCTTGGACTGCAGCATGTCGCGAATTTCGACCAAACTGGTTTCGCCAAAGTTCTTGCTGGACAGCAATTCTGATTCGCTGGTGCGAGTCAAATCGCCAATCGTATCGATGCCCATCTTCTGCAAGCAGTTGCGACTTCGCACGCTTAGCTCGAAGTTCGTGACAGGCATGTTTAGCGTTTGAGCCAAACGATCGTTGCGACGCTGAGCTTCTTCGTCGTACAGCATGTTGCCCGTTGCCGCCGCGTCTTTCATGTAAAGACGTGTTTGCGGGTGATCGGGATGGCTGTCGAGAATCCGCTTGTAGCAAGCTTGGGCTTTGTCCAGCTGATTGTTGTCTTCGTAGATCAAACCCAGGTTGATCAATGCACCGATGCCGGTTGGGAATGCCTTGGCAGCTCGCTCGTACAAGCGAAGCGATTCTTCGTCGTTGCCAAGGCGATCGTTTTCCAATGCCAAGCCGAACAATGCACCGGCGTGGTTTTCATCCGTTTGCACCGCACGCTCGTACAGCGCTAATGCCTCGTCCAATCGACCGCCGACGGCGGAGACTGTCGCGGCACGCTGGTACATGTAGTCCGCGGTCTGCTCGGCAGGGCCAAAGATGTTGTCCAGGATCGCCATCGCTTCTTCGACGCGACCAGCATAACGATGCGATTCAGCGATACCAATTTTGCATTGGTCTTCGTTGTAGCCTGACGTTTGAGCGGAATCGTAGGCTTTGATCGCTTCTTCGTAACGACCAAGCTCGAAATTGCAGCGGGCTTGATAGAACAAAGCCATCGCACTGCCATCGGCAGCGGACAGAGTCTGCAGCGCGTCGGCGAACTTGCCGAGCAAAAATTCGCAGACGCCCATCTTTGTTTTACCGGCGGGAGTCAGCGATTCACTTTCCTGCATTTCGTTGACGGCGTCGCGCAGTTCGCCAAAGTGGCCGTAGTTTTCGGTGATGGCGGTACGGATTTCGCCAACATCAGCGGGGCCAAACGAGTTGTTTGAAAGAATGACTTCTTTCAAGTCGAGCACTTCGAGATCGACTTCATTCATCGAGACAGGTCTCCTTGCCCACATAAAATGGGGGCGATGGGTTCTCGGGTTGGTTGTGGGATCTTGGGGTCTGAAACAGGCGCCTTTTGGAGCTGCCCCTAAAGAAGGAAAAGAGCCGAAAAATGCTGAATCAGAGGCGAGTTTTTACAAGAAAAAATAAATTTTGTCGACCGAGTCGTTATTGGCGAAAGATGAGTCCCCTCAAGCACGTATATTGCGGCCCGATTCTCCCCTTAAGCAAAAAAGAAAAACGATGCCAATTCAATCCACCGTGCATCCCCGGTGCCGATTTTAACGAAGAAAAACGGAGAGTGAACAACCTGCCTATCCTTGGTCGAAACAGGTAGCATCTGCTATCTTTCGATTTCAGCAGGCCGACGTAGCTCAGTTGGTAGAGCAACGCATTCGTAATGCGTAGGTCGCCGGTTCGACTCCGGCTGTCGGCTCTTTGCCAAAGAGCATGATCTTCTTACAAATGAATCGCACACTGTGGTGCGGTTTCTTTGCCTATCAGCAGCGCGTCTTTGCGTATCACAATCGATCCCATCGAATTCTCATAACTGCCAAGATCTTGAGGGCCGGCCCTCAAGATCTTGGCAGTTTCAAAGCTGGTCAGTAGAGTTCATTTTGTAATGGGAATTCGAAACTATTGCGGTCAATTATGCCGGGTGTGGTTAGACCAATAGTTTTAAGCGCGTCGGTGTACGTACTGATTCGATGTTGAGCTGATCGGGACTCAAGTCGGACGATGCAACTTCAACGCATTGCGTCACGAGATTACAAAGCCACCTAAGAGCATCTTCGGTACTTTAAATGTGGTGGAATTCTACTGATGATCGCATCGATAAACAGACGAGGCAATCGAATTGAGTCCGTGATAAGCTCTGGAGGAACGATCGCCTTTGGGCCGTTTCGCCGGTGGGTTTGCCTCCTGGCGTTTTGGATCGCGGACCTTTCTTAATCTCTTGTTGACGACGGACGATCCGTGGGCCGTTCGTGCTCGCCCTGCGGTTACTAGCGTTGGCGAAACGTATCACTTGTTGCGATGCAAATGATGAGGTCACGCAAACCGTAACCGGAATGCGCAGAACTCCGGGCGATTCGCTTGATTTCAGCTTGATCTCGGAACGTCATCTTGCGCCCGGTCGCGTAGGTCAACAGTTTGTCAGTCAGCGCTTCTGCGAACCGGTCTTTTCGCGCAACCAACAGTTTCTTTAATCCACGTTCGTCCTCGAACGCTTCTCCCGTTGGAAGCTGGCCAGAACCGTCCACGATTGGTCCTCGATCTCCACGAGCGGGATAGCGCGTTCGGTAACCGCCGATAGGATCGAAAAACTCTAACGCAAACCCGACCGGATCGATGCGGCGATGGCACTCAGAACAGGTCGCGACACTGCGATGTTTGTCCAGTTGTTCGCGAATCGTGGTGGTTCCTCTCGTGTCGGGCTCTAGTGGCTCAACATCTGGAGGTGGCGGTGGGGGCGGCGTGCCGAGAATGTTCTCCAGCACCCAAATACCTCGAACAACCGGCGAAGTTTCGATGCCATTGGCTGTCAGCGTGAGTACGCTGCCGTGACCCAACAATCCACCACGATGATCCTCGGGTTTCAAAGCGACTTTGCGAAACTGTTCGCCATGGATTCCTTTGATGCCATACTGCGCAGCGAGTGGCCCGTTCAGAAACGTATAGTCGCTATGAAGAAAATTCACGATCGACCCGTTGGTCGCCACCAAATCGCCCAGGAACATGCGAGTTTCCGTTTTGTAGAATTCCTGCAATCGGTCGCGGTAATACAGCTCAAACGCTTTTGGGTCGGGCGGCATCGAACCAAGCGTATTGATTCTCAACCACGTATCGGCGAAGTGTTTGACGAACGCGTCAGATTTTTCATCGTCAAGCATGCGCCGGACCTGCGCTGTGGTTTCCTTGTGATTCATCAATCGTCCTGACGCTGCTGCCGCACTTAGCTCGTCGTCAGGCATTGTGCTCCAGAGGAAATACGACAGCCTCGCTGCAAGTTCGTGTGATGCCAACGTAGCGTCGGTCTCTTCGTTGCCTTCGTCAAGATAGAGGAAACGGGGCGAAGTCAGGATCGCCGCCAGCCCCTGTTTGATTGCTTGCCCATCAGGCTCGCCGTCGCGAATTCTCGCTTGAACGAATTCGACGTAGTGTCCAATTTCGTCAGGCTCGACCGGTTGGCGAAACGCTCGACTGGCAAACCGTCGCACCACATGTTCCAGATTGATTTTTTCCGGATCGGTTTGGTCACCAAACAACAACTGATGGCTGGCGGGCGGCCACTGCGGGAAATCGGGACCTTCGATTTCCATCGTCCAGACCCGAATGCGAGGACCTTGATACACTTCCGAAAGCAACTTGTTGTCGCTGTTCGTTTCGAGTTTATCGACGAGCGATTTCGCAGCCCGATTTCCCAGTTTTGCCGCGTCACGCTGTGTCTTCGTCGCCCGGATGACTTCGGGATGATGTCTCTCGGCGACGCGACGAATGTTCCCTTTGGAACTGACCCCATTGGTCCAACTGACAAATGGAATCGCGCCCTTGTCAAGTTGGATTCGCTGAGTGAACACCTCAGGTTCTCCATCTGGCAAGTCCCAAACCTTGACGAGCTGTCTTTGGTCAGCCGCGTTCTTGGCCAACAGTTGTTCGCTGGGAGCGATCCACAGAGCCATCTTGAGTGGTTCATTTTGGTAGCGATCGAATTCTGGGTGATCGTAACCATGGTCAACACGATTTGCGGCGGCGGCCTTCACGCGAATCGTGTACCAACCGTCCTCTGGGACCCCACCCTCGCGGACAAAAGCCTTGACAAAGTTCGCATGGCGTTCGCTCGGCTGACCGTGGCCGATTTCCATGTATTCGTTATTGACGATCAGTCGCCAGGTGACAGGAGCGCGCTCGTACGATTCGACACCATTGAAATCTTTGGCAGTGTATTGCCAACGTCGAAACGTGGGACGCTTGACATCAAAGAAACATGCCGCGTCCACTGACGCTTCGGCCACTTCGAGATATCGCTGCAACTGGTGGTCCGACAGTGTGAGAGCTTCTCCGTTGTTGTCGAAACCATGTTCGAGCGCATCGGCGGGAAAGTCAGACGTGAACGAGAAAAATTCTCTGCGCAATCCCAGCAGATCGCTCATCGTGTTGACATACTCAAATCGATTGAGACGTCGCATCATCGTTGCCGTCTCAAATTCGGAATCGGACAAGCCCGATAGGTAGGCAGTGATCGACTTGATCACTCGATGCGTCTCCACGTCGCTCGGTTGTTTGACACTCTCTTTTGTAGGCGGCATGTCGCCTCGATTGATCGCGTCGAGAGCTTCTTCCAATAGTTCCGCCGCATCGCTATCGGCTTGCATCGAACTGGGAAACTGATCGAGACGCCGATCACCCTTCTGTATCGAATCCCCGTGGCAGCGGTGGCAATAAGACTTGAAGTAGGCCGTGACCGATGGAGCAAGTTGATCGCTAGGCCTGTCGGCAGCGATCACGCTGGTCGCAAGGGACAGCAAAAGAATGATCGTGAGCGACAAGGCGCTAGCTGTCGGTCGAAACTGATAACCCGACGCGTGAGCGAGGGACGTAGGCCGTCCGCGGTCGCTGAAACCAGTCCCTCGCTGACGCGTCGGGTTGCCATGGGAAGCAATCATCCCTTTACCTCCAACCCGGTCAACGTGCCACTAGAGAGGCCGAACTGATCAACTTCCATTCCGAATCGTTGTAGCATCGAAACGAATAGGTTGGCAGCTGGAATCGCCTGTTTCCTAGCCTCATCCTTAAAGTAGGATTTGTGCTCACCGTGACGGAATCCGCCGCCGGCAAGCAACAACGGCAGGTTCTTGTTGGAATGAGAACTCGCGTTACCCATTCCCGAACCGAACAACACCATGCTGTTATCCAACAGCGTTTTTCCATTAGGCTCGTCAACTGACTTGAGCTTCTTTAGGAATCGAGCAATCTGCTCCATGTGAAACTGTTCAATGATTGACAGCTCCGTGATGTATTCGGGAACTTTACCGTGGTGCGTGAGTTGGTGGTATCCACGACTGATTGAAAAGCCACCGTAGTTTGCACCGATGTCAGCCAAAGCGAGTGTGATTACTCGAGTTGAATCTGTCTCGAGGGCGAGACTCATCAAGTCATAGTACAGCGGAACTCGGTCGACAAAATCAAGAGTGTTGGCTTCGGATGGGAGTCGGTAATCAGTCACCGGCTTGGGCTTGTCCAACCACTGCTGCGACTGAACCAACCGTTTCTCAACCGATCGAACTGAGTCGAAATATCGATCCAGTTTTTGTCGATCTCGCGCACCGACTTTACGCTTCAAGAAATCAGCATCCGTTTTGACCAGATCGAGTATGCTTGATCTAGCGGCCAGTTTTTTGTCCGTCTTGTCTCGGAGCTTCGGATCAACCCTTTGAAAAAGCAAATCGTAGATCACCCGCACATCGCCGACTCTTGGGATCGCGACCCCCGATGCGCTCCACGACAGCATGTTGTTCACGTCCCCCTTCCCGCTGGCCAATTCCAGCGACGGATAACGCGTCTGTGCACCGACAAACTGAGCAGCCTTTTGGTCGATGGAAATGTTGGCCTCAGGCATGCCGGACGAATTCTTCGACAATACACCCGACAAATAGGCATGCACACCTCCGTGGCCGCCTTGAGCGTTCACGCCGTGATCGAGTCCTGAAAACACCGTAAAGTCATCTCGCAATTCCTTCAGTGGCAGCAAGCGATCGGTCAACTTGTAACCTCCCCCTGTTTGCTCGGGAAAGAAAAGCTGCGGTACCAGCCCGAAGTTCAAACCAATGCACGCCATACGCATCGGCACTTCAGACGCATCGCGCGGCGCGGCCATCGCATTTAGATGCGGCAACGCTAAAAGTGCGCCACCGGTGCCTCGCAACACTCTGCGGCGGTCTATCTTGTATTTATTCAATTTGTTTCTCATGTCCCCTAACATAACTCAAATTTGATCAGTAGCTGCTCCCGCCGAAAGATCGACCGAAAGCGTCCGTCGATCGTCACTAAAGATGACTGCATCGCGCTGAGCGTCAGATGCATCGCTCGGTTTCGGGGGCTCGATACCGCGACGCGTCTTGACGTAGTCACCACTTGGTTGGCCCAGCATGAAGGCTGCATTGCCGAGGGCAATCCTCCACTTGGGTGTCTTTTTCCCTGCTGTCTTCATCACCAACAGTAACAGTGCTCGTCGCCATTGCGACCTAGTTAGTAATCATCATCTCGGATGCGGTGCATTACTTACTTGTAGAGGGACGGTCTGCGTGGAGGAGCGAAGGGAAAGCAAGTCTTGAATTGGGGTAGAGCCCAGCCAAAATTGATGCAACCTCTACTTAACGTTAATACGCAACACTGGAATCAGAGCCATTCAGCAGCACTGTCGCCACCGATGTTCGAGACAGCGGTTGGACAAACCGAGGTTGCGAGTCATGGCCCCGATTCTGCTTTGGTCCGTAAGACCTCTGCGACGTCCAAGTCGCTGCGGATCTGCTCCGATGGCCGACTCCTGAGCTGTGAAACTCTACTCCTTTTCGCCCCAGATGGATTGGACGATTGCGATTAGGATGGCGGTGCTCCAGCCGCAGATGAGTAGCCCGGTGGTGCCTTGGATGGCGCTGAGCATTCTCCATGAGCCAGCGAGTGTGATGTCGCCGTAGCCTAGTGTCGTGAACGTCACCATCGAGAAGTAGGCGGCGTCTTCAAGGCTGGTGATGCTCGGCACGTCGGGAAGCACGAGGTAGAACGCTGCCCACACGATGACCTCCAAGAGTTGGAGAGACAGTAGCAGCGTGGCGGTGCTGGACAGAAGCCAAATCGCACTGCGATGTTTGGGTTTTGTTGGTGCGAACTTTGAGCGTTGTCGTAGACGTTCGATCCACCATGCCGTTCCGGTCGCGTGAATGGCGATCGTGACCACTGTTAGCAGAAGACCGGTTGCGATTGCGAGAATCATGACGCTTTGGCCAACTCAAAGGAGGCAGGACCGTTCTGGTCGATTATGTTCGACATCAAACTAGGTCAAAACTCCTCGTCCGCTTGCACCAGTTCGCCTGACGCTCTGGTGCTGAGCGCTCCCCAGATTCCATAGGGGCTTTTGTTGTTCTGCGCTTGGCTGCCGAAGTAGGGTGTCTTGGCTGCGGGATCGCCTGCATCGATGGAATCCGAAATGAATCGTATCGCGCCGTCTGCCAAACAAACATTCGCGCCTCCTTGGTGACGACTGCTGGCAGGAAAAATGCCGGCACTGTCATCGCTGCTGCTACCCAGAATCATGGAGCTATTGGGGGCCAGGATGTTGTTCACGCCAGTGAACAATGGCATTCCGTCTGCCCAGCGATAGCCACGACCAAATTTGGAACTGATTGCACTGAGTGTCTTCGTACCAGTGCGCCAAAACATCGGTCGTTCTGGCTCGGTTAAGTCTCGGCGGCGGGTCCAGTCCGGGTTGTCTCGCAAGACAGTGTTAGCGGGGCCAATGGCTGCGTTTGTGCGTATGTCGCGATCACCAAGATCGGTCGCAATTTCGGCAAACAGTAGTGTGTGAGCGATTCCGTCAACTATATCGGCACGCCGGGTTACGGTTCGCGGAACGAAAACGCCTCGCATTGCTGCGCCCGTCTCTGTTTGAAGTTGCGGATCAATAACGAACACTCCTTGAACAGATTTCATGGGGCCAGTGTTGATCGCCTCGATACCATCACCCAGGGAAACGGCGTAGTTACTTCGCGCCATTGCTGGATCGCCCCAACCGGGATCGCTTGGGCATCGCAGCGTTGGTACTTCCGTGCTCCAAGGCAAGTAATCTTTCTGGAAAGGCTCGGGGCCACCGGCGAGATAGTCCAGCGCTGGCTGCTCGCCTTCGCTTGCGTCGTCCTCCCCCGAGTCCTCTGGAGCCGTTGCCCAGTCTCCCAGTTCCTCGTCCCAGTACACATCGTCCATCCCCATGTCCATGTCCATGCTCATCCCCATCATGTCGTCATATCCACCCGACGAGGACTTAGATTGAGGCGTTGCAATCGAATCAGTGAGCACCTGTTGATTGAGAAACGGTAGAAGTGCGACGAAGACACTAAGGCGACGATCATTGTCCCTTCCCTCGACCGTGCTGCCATCGGTGCCTGAAAGCTGAACGGGGAACCGGTCAAAGGCAGCGTGGTAGGACTGCGCTGCGATTCCAATCTGCATCAGATTGTTGCTACACGAAGTTCGCCGGGCGCCTTCGCGAGCCGATTGGACAGCTGGCAGTAACAGTCCGACCAAAACGCCGATGATGGCGACGACGGCCAACAATTCAACCATCGTAAAGGCGTCGCGGACAGGAACCGAATTTCGCACAAGAGTTTTCCAACTGAGTCGTAGAGGACGTCAGTTGAAAATTGTAGCGTTAGCGAAAGCTCGCTGCATCGCAATGTGCTACGAAACCGCCAAGGCATCGACGCTTTCGCCGCTGGTCCACTTGGTGAAATCCGTTTCGTCGCGGTGGACGCGTCGATACACCGTATCTCGCTCGATCGGTTCACGGCCTGCTTCGGTGATCAGATCTTTGATCTTGTTGACCGTCAAATGCTGAGGCGTCGTCGCTCCCGCATCATGGTAAATCAGTTCGTGACGTACAGTGCCATCGATATCGTCAGCACCGTAGGCCAGCGCCGTTTGAGCCGTTTCGATCCCCAGCATGATCCAGTATGCCTTGATGTGCTGGACGTTGTCCAACATCAAACGGCTAATCGCCATCGTTCGCAGATCCATCAAGGCTGACGGTTTTTTGATGTCCGCTAGCTTTGTATTTTCGGGATGGAAGGCCAACGGAATGAAGACTTGGAATCCGCCGGTTTGATCCTGCAGTTCGCGCAGCCTGAGCAAATGATCGATCCGGTGGAACGCATTCTCAACGTGCCCGTAGAGCATCGTGCAATTCGTGCGCAGGCCAATTTCGTGCGCTGTGCGATGAATGTCTAGCCAAGCATGCGTGTTCGCTTTGTGCTCACACAGTTGATCGCGAACTTCAGGATGAAAGATCTCCGCTCCCCCACCGGGCATGCTGCCCAGGCCGGCGGCTTTCAAGTCTTCTAGCACCCACTGAACCGATTTTTTGGTCTGGAATTCAAACCAGTTGATTTCGACTGCCGTCCATCCCTTCAAATGAATCTGCGGGTAGTGCTCCGTCATCAGTTCGATGATGTGCCGATACCATTCGTAGGGTTTCTGGTGATGAAGGCCACCGACGATGTGCATTTCCGTGCAACCGTTTTCGGTCGCTTCCTGACCGCGAGCGAGAATTTGCTCGTCTGTCATGTAGTAACCCTTGGGGTCACGCAAGTCGCTACGGAACGCGCAGAATCGACAGCGATAGACACACACGTTGGTTGGATTTAAGTGCGTATTGATGTTGAAATAGCCAACGTTTCCGTTCATCCGCTCGCGAACAAAATTGGCAAGCTCGCCTACTTCTTGCAGTGGCACCTTCGGGTCGTATAGAAAAATCCCATCATCCAGGGTCAGTCGCTCGTTGGATTCGACTTTGCCACGGATCTCACGAAAGCGTGCGTCGTAGTCAGCGGTGTTCATGGAAAATCGTCTTGTGTGTTAGTGAGAGTGTCGCTGCTTGCACAGTTTACGAGCACCACCCGTCGGCGAATCATCTTTTCTTGCCAACGCGAAACGCTGGCGAGCGGCGTGTGGTTTTGCGGCCGCTCGCTAACGCTTCGCGTTAAATACGACCGACCATCTGTGCATGGGTAGAACCGTATTGAACAGCTCCAGGTAACCTTTTCAAACCCAAAAGCAGTCGATCGTGCCGACAATCAACAGAGACAAGCTAATCGCCGCGTTCGTGTCGAAAAAGGCCTGATTGACTCGGTCCAGATCATTTGGCCTGACCAAAGAGTGCTGACGGACGACCAGCCCCGCGACAACGATCAGCAACGCCCAGAAAAGCCAGCCGAAACCGGCGGTTTTGCCCACGACCGGTAGCAGAGCCAGAATCGCCAGCATCACGAAATGGGATGCCGCAGCGATCTTCAACGCTCCGGCGACGCCGAACCTTGCTGGCACGCTGTGCAATCCTACTTCCGCGTCATACTGTGCATCCTGACAAGCATAAATGATGTCGAAACCTGTCACCCAGGCTGCAACGGCGGCAGCCAAAACGATCGGCGTCAGCAGGTCTATTGGATTGGCGACGGACGCGACGCCGCGAATCGCGACCCAGGCACAAATTGGCGAAAGCGATAAGGCGACGCCCAGCCATAAGTGAGCTGCCGAGGTAAAGCGTTTGGCTAGCGAATAGCCACACAGAAAGGCAAGAACGGGAATCGAACCAGCAAGTGGTAGCCAGTTGGGCAGGAATATTGCTGTACTAGCGATAAATCCAATGCCGCAGAGAACCGTAAACATCCAAACGCTTCGGCGAGAAAGCACGCCTGCGGGTAAATGCCGTCCTTCGGTACGAGGATTTGCGGCGTCGATCTTGTGGTCGACCAGTCGATTGAACGCCATCGCTGCGCTACGAGCAAAAACCATGCAAAGCAAAACGCCTACGATGTCCTGCCAGCGAAATGCAGGCGGATGCCCCCCAGGAAGTTCACTGCCAGGTAGCGGGGCAGCGAATGCCATCACCGTTGCGAGCGCCGCAAAAGGTAACGCAAAGATTGTGTGGCTAAACCGGATCAAGCCCAGCCAGTCTGACAGTTTCGCAGTCGTGCTTTCTTGAGTCATCGTAAGTTGACGGTGGAGCAACCGAGTTTGGGAGCAATCGATCAAATAGCCTCTCTGATGAACCGCATCCCCGCAATGTGGCTAACCAGAGCTGCGGTAGCCCAAGACTGGTGGACTCACGCCGAAGCAATGGCCTGCATCATCAGCGCACACACATAGGCTCCGTACGTTCCCATTGCATAGCCGAGAACGGCAAGCAGGACGCCGACGGGTGCGAGCGATGGATGAAAGGCGGCGGCAACAACTGGTGCACTCGCGGCTCCGCCGATATTCGCTTTGCTGCCAACGGCCAGAAAGAAGTACGGAGCACGAATCATCCAAGCCATGATGAACATCAGCAGGACGTGGAATGCCATCCAGATTCCTCCAACAGCGAAGAGACCCGGATGCTGTGTGATCGCGCGAATATCCATTTTCAAACCGATCGTCGCGACCAAAATGAAAATGAAGACGGTGCCGATCTTTGACGCTCCCACGCCCTCGAGTTGACGTGCTTTGGTGAACGACAATAGCACGCCAGCGGTCGTCGTCAGCACGATCAACCAAAAGAAGGACGAGTCCAAGCTGAACCGACTGGCCCAGGGAAATTTCGCCATCACAGTACCTGCCAACCACTCACTACTGGCGTGACAAAGAGCGGTAAGGCCAAACGCAACACCTAAGACCACAAACAAGTCGGTTGCGGTCGTTTCGCGGGCGACTTGCTTGCCGTAAGTCTCCATCTTTTCCTGAAGCCGCTGAACACTACTGGAGTCCGCTCGCAGTAAGGAATCAATCTGGCTCGCCTTTCCGACTCCCAGCAGCAGGAACATCATCCAAATCTCGGCGACGATGACATCGACTGCTACCATCACGCTGTATAGGTTATCGCTGGGATTAAAAATCTCTTTCATGGCAGCTTGGTTTGCGCCACCGCCAATCCAGCTTCCAGCAACCGTGGAAAGCCCACGCCAAACGGCTTCAGTATCTTCACCGCCCACGATATCTGGCCGAAACGATCCAACGATCAGGATCGCCAGCGGACCACCCAGCACCACGCCCACGGTACCGGTCAAGAACATCACGAGCGCCTTGGGGCCAAGTCGCATGATCTCTCGCAGATCGATACTGATCGTCAACAGCACCAAGCTGGCGGGCAGCAAGTATCGGCTGGCCACGTGGTACAGCTTTGACTCGTTCGGATTGACCCAACCGGCAAACGTAAGCAGCGAGGGCAAGAAGTAGCAGAGCAGCAGAGCTGGGAAAATCGCATAGAACGTTTTCCAAAATCGATGTTGCAGGCTATTCGTCCAAAAGACCAAACCAAGCATCGCCATCAAGATGCCAAAAACGACAGCGTCGTTTTTGATCAAAATATCGGGATTGATAGCAGTGGTGTTTGCAAACATCCCATCATCGTAGCCATCGCCCGCCGCGTGATGTAGCCGACGAAGCAGCGCTGGGTGACTGAACGGCTTATTCGTTTCCTATTCGCCCCAGCGAGCGATCATGCTGTTGTCAATATCCAACTGGTCCAATATGCGGCTGACAATAAAGTCGACCAGAGAGTCCAGCGACTCGACGCCGTGATACCAGCCTGGCATTGCTGGCAGTAGCACAGCCCCGGCAACCGAAAGCCGATGCATATTTTCCAGGGCGATCGAGCTGAGAGGCGTCTCACGTGGTACCAATACGAGCTTGCGATGTTCCTTCAAATGAACTTCCGCAGCGCGTTGTACCAAATTCGTGGACGCCGCCCGAGCAATTCCGCTTAACGTGCTACCGCTACATGGGCAAACCACCATTGCACGAGTCCGAAACGAACCGCTAGCGATGGGCGTCATGTAGTCGTCGTACTGATGAAAGTGAATCCGATCCTTGATGGCATCCGCCAGCGTCTTGTCATCCGGTTGGGTTACGTTTGACCAAGAAGGGATGTGACCAATCAGTTCCACCAAATTGGGTTTACGAACATCGACAGCCAGGCCTGTTTCTTCGCGAATGACGGCCGCGCCACTAGGGCTGATCGTCAAATGGACTTCCAGATCGCTTCGGCACAAAGCATCCAAGAGTCGAATCGCATAGATCGCGCCGCTGGCACCCGTGATCGCCAAGACGATTCGATTGTGACCTTGATCAGACATCACTGGAACCGCCGGGCTTGAATCCTTCGTAGATCGTTGCCACACCAAACGTCATTGGTTTGAATCGGACGTTGGTCAGCCCCGCCGCCGTCATGCGATCAGCCAAGGCTTGCCCGTCTGGAAACTGACCGACTGATTCGGGTAGGTAGCTGTAAGCGGATTTGTCGTTGCTGGCGAACCACTGGCCAATTCGTGGCAGGATGTTGCGGAAGTAAAACCCGTAAGCTTGGCGAAGACCGATCAACGTTGGCTGAGAAAATTCAAGCACCATCACTTGCCCGCCCGGCTTGCAAACGCGAGTCATTTCACGCAGCCCAAGGTCAGTATCGGCAACGTTGCGAAGGCCAAACGCCACGGTCACGCATTGGAAACGATCGTCCTCAAATGGCAACTGTTGCGAATCGGCTTCCAAGAAAACGATGTCATCCTGAACTGTCTTTTTCCTGGCAATTTCCAGCATCGCGTAGCAAAAGTCGCTGCCCACCACGTCGACGTCTTCGGGTGCCTTGCTAGAAATAGCAATCGCCAAGTCGCCAGTGCCAGTACAAGTGTCCAAAACCGGCACGCCTGGCTGCATCTTCAAGCGACGAACCGCACGCCACCGCCAGTACTTGTCGACGTTCAGCGACAAGACGTGGTTCATCAAATCGTACCGCGGCGCGATTTGGCGGAACATTTCACGAACGCGCGAGTTGCTCTTATCAAGCGGCGCGACATTGTCGACGGGAGGCGATTGGGCGGTGGCCATGTGGATCTATGCAGTGAAAATGATGCGAAACACTCAGTCGGTAATTGACCGTAACGAATGCTCAAGCATAACCCCGAGCCATAAAGGATATCGAGAGTTCTGGCACTAGCTAACGCCGCTGCATGGGCGACGAAAACCAAAACTGCGAAGCAGTGAAAGCTCATTGCCGGTGGCTGACGCCCCGGCATCAGGCTGACGCCACTACGTGGCCGCCCTGGCTTACGCCAATTGCGTCAGCCGGCCGCTGCTATCGCCGATCGATTCGGCAGGCGTTCCCATGATATCTAGCATCGATAAAAACAGATTGCCCATGGGGATTTCGCCACCGGGTCGGATGTGTCGATTGGTTTCGATTCGGCCCCCGGCACCACCAGCAAGCACAAGCGGAAGGTCTTCGTGTTCGTGGCGATTCCCGTCGCTGATTCCACTGCCGTAAAGAACCATCGATTGGTCCAGCAACGTGCCATTGGCGTCTTTGATCGAATCCAACTTGCCCAGGAAGTACGCAAACTGTTCAACCAAGTAATGATCGATTTTTGAAAGTTTCTCGACCAGGTCTTTCTTGTTGCGGTGATGGCTCATGCCGTGGTGATCGTCGTTCACACCAATCTCAGTGTAGCGGCGGTTTCCGCCCGCACGATCCAACATCAGCGTGGCAACTCGCGTCGTGTCGGTCTCGAATCCTACCGCCATGATGTCGTACATCAGTCGCGCGTGTTCACGGAATGCCTCGACACGCCCGTCGGGCACATCCAAGTCAGGCATCGCCGCTGCGTCTTGTTGTTCGGCGGCAGCGATCCGTTGTTCGATTTCGCGAACACTTGAGAAATACTCATCCAGTTTTCGTCGGTCGGTCGCGCCCACGCGGTTCATGATCTTCAGCGCGTCATCGCGAACGACGTCCAAAATGCTCTGGCGAACAAAATTCTGTTCGCGACGATCACCTGCATTGCCGCTGGCGAACATGCGATCAAAGGCAGCTCGCGGCGTGACCTCTTTGGGCATCGGCGTCGTTTCGTTACGCCATGAGATATTGGACGAATAAGCACAGCTGTACCCTGAGTCGCAGCTACCAGCGTTGCGACTGCCTACCAACCCCAGTTCCACGGATGGCAACCGGGTCTTGCCGATCAATTGAGAGGCGGCGACTTGATCAACGGAAACACCGATGCGGATGTTGCTGCTGGTTTTCACGGGACGCGCGGCGGTCAAGTAAGTCGCAGCGCAGCGAGCGTGATCACCTGCCCCGTCTTTGTGCGATCTGCCGTTGTCATGTGCAAGGTTGCCCAGCACGTTGATCTTCGATTTGAACGGAGCCAGTGGCTTGAGTGTTTTGGAGAGTTGCCACTGGTCACCTTTCCCTTCTCCTTTGGGAGTCCAATCTGGGACGATCACGCCATTGGGAAAGAAAATGCAAGCCATCCGCACGGGTGCGGTCGCTGGTTCTGTGGCCGCGAAAGCACTGCGAGCCATCGGCGTCATCGCTTCCAGGAGCGGTAAACCGAGTGCCAAGCCCGTCCCACGAAGCAGCGTACGGCGATCCATTTGCTTCTTGTCATTGGTTGGTTTCATAGTCTCTAGCCTAATCGATTCCGCGGATGTTCGCTGTTCTTCTTTGCCATGCAAACGCAAGTTGCGCGACGGTTATTCGGGTGGTTGCCAATCGTAGAACTGAAAAGGTCGGCTTTTGACGACAGCAAGGATGATATCGACGAAACGATGATCGTTCTTACGCGTTTTGGCGACAATTTCATCGACCACGCATCGGTCCGATGGCGATAGTTCGCGACCAATCGCGAACGTCAGCAGTCGTTCGGCGACCGTATGTGCAAACGCTTCCCGTTCCGTTTTTCCCAGCACGTCACTTAGCTCGGCCGCACCGTTGAATTCGCGACCGCCAGGCAGGACGCCGCTGGCATCAACCGCTTGCTTGCCTTCCTTGGTTCGATATCGGCCGATCGCATCGAACTCCTCCAGTCCGAACCCTAACTGGTCCATCACACGATGACAGGACGAACAGGTGGGCGACTCGCGGTGAATTTGCATTTGTTCGCGAAGCGACGCATTCTCGGCAGCGGCTTTGGCGTCATCCAATTCCGGGACATTTGCCGGCGGGTCGGGCGGAGGTGTACCCAGGACGTTTTCCAAAATCCACTTGCCACGTTTGACCGGCGATGTTCGCGTTGGGTTGCTGGTCAACGTTAGCATGCTTGCGTGGGCCAAGATTCCGCGACGGGGTGTGCCCTGAAGCGAAACCTTTTCAAAATCGCTAGACCGGTGCTTTAGGTCGTAGTGCTTGGCTAAGCTCGTGTTCAGAAACGTGTAGTCGGCCGTCAGCATCTCGCCCACGGGGCGATTCTGTCGAACCATGTGCATGAACAGCATTTCGGTTTCGCGCGACATGGCCGTGATCAGCTTTGGATCAAAGTCCTTGAATGTCTCCTTCGTGTCGGCTTCATGTTCCGCAAGATTTCGCAGCCCCAACCACTGTGACGCGAATTGGCTGGACAAGGCTTCCGAACGAGGATCTGCCAATAAACGTCGAACAACTTTGTCGAGAGTCTTTTCACTTAATCGCCCGCGATCAGCTTCGTCCAAAAGCCGATCGTCTGGCGTACTGCTCCAGAGGAAATACGAAAGTCGCGTCGCCAACTGATGCTGTGTCAGCGGAACAGAATCCTCGTCATTGTGTTTCTCCAACCAACCGTCAGGCGGAGTTTCGACCCGGAATAAAAACCTCGGCGAAACCAAAATCGCGCTCACAGCGACTTGCATACCCCGGTAGAAGCTTCCGGTTCGCTGGCTCATTTTTTCGACCAACTGCACGTACGGTTCTACATCGGCATCGGTGATCGGTGCGCGGAATGCTCGACGCATCAAAGGCTTCAAGCATTCACGTGCGGCAATGTCAACTTCCGACAAAACGCCGTCGTTCATCTTCGCTGGACGCCGGACGATTTTCCATTGAGACGGCGGAAACATCGAGTCGGGAATTTCCTTGGGGCCTTCGAATTCGACTTCGCGGATCATGAATGGGAATTTACTGGCCCGGATATCATCGTCTGGTTTCAGCGGACGTTTGCGTCTTTCTTTTGCATCACGCACCATCTTGGACGGAAACTTGTCGTACTTTTTTGAGTAGGTCTTTCCTACCTCAAGCCCGTCAGGCTTCTCTTCCAGCGGCTCCATCGCAAATCGGTGTTCGCCCTGAGTCAGCTGCACACGAAAACGAAACGAGTCGGACCGTCCGCTTCCGCCGTAGTATTCCAAGTCATCTAGTTCGACCAAAACCCCCTTTTCATCGTAGACCGCGACGTTGGTTTTTCGTTTACCTTTGGAAGCGTTACCGCCACGCACGCGAATCTCGTATTCACCATCGACGGGAACAGTGATATTGACCCAAGCCATTGCATCGGGAGCTAAGAAGCGGCCATTGAATCGTCCCGTTTTGGTGTCACCGTGAATCAGGATTTGATCAGGTGGCACGCTGCTTTCGACGTACGGCATCGAAGCTGGATCGACCAGGACTGCCCGCGAAACTTCATCCGCTGCGGCAAGGTACTTTTCGATCTGCATGGGTGAGAGCGAAAGCACATCGCCGTTGTTGTCAAATCCAGCGCCGACTTCGTCGGAGGGGAATTTGTCGGCCGGCTGCAAATCCATTCCGAATAGATCTCGAACCGTATGGTTGTACTCCGCGCGGTTGAGCCGCCGTGCAGTGACCTTGCCTGGCCGCGGCCGCATATCGCAGACAACACTGAAGAGCGCATTGTCGATAGCGCTGACGAGTTCTTTCCGCTCGCCTTCGCTAGGCAAATCGGCATCATCGGGCGGCATCGCGCCAAACCGAACCATTTCCAACACCCGCTGCATCGACGCGCTCGCTGAATCCGTGCCGTCCAGATTTTCCAGCAAGCTCAAATCGACTTCGGCTTCCTGGTAGTCCGCATTGTGACACTCGATGCAAAAACGTTGAATCATCGGCCAGCCCGTTTTTTGCCACTGGCCAGTTGCTTTCTCGGCCGCTTTCTGTGCTGGCGAAGACGCGCGCTCGCCAGACTGCTCATCCGCCGCTGCAGAGGGAATCTTCGCTGCGAAGAGTGACAGCGCGGTGATGAGCGCGATGAAACATCGTCGTCGCGTTGCGATCGGAGTCTTGATCACGTTGTTTCGGGGTATCAGTGGATGAAGCACTTACGCGACGCTGCCTAGATTTCATCGGAAACCTGGTCGTCTTGTAGCAGGTGGGGAGAGCTTTGCAGGTGGGGCCGCCATCGGGTTGAGAGCCGGTGGCCGGTGCTAACTATTGTACGCTAATACCTGCGAAAAACTATACGAATCAGGCGACACCTGTTGATTTGCACAGGTCGTAAAACCGAGCAAAAGGTTCAGTTTTTCAAGAAATCACCCGGCAATCGACTCGGCCGCCCATCCCGATCAATGCAGGCGATGGTCGACTCCGCCTGCACAATCAGATCGTCACCGCGATGAATTTCGTAATGATGGCGGATACGAACTTTGCGAATTTCGGTGGCCTGCGTTGTCAGGGTCAACAGATCATCAAATTCCGCGGCTGCGTGGTAGCGAACGTTCATCTGCGTAACGACCAACATTTGCCCTGCATCTTCGAGGGCTTTGTAGCTTAGCCCGGCGGATCGGAGCATTTCGACGCGTCCCCGCTCAAAAAAGTTCAGGTAATTGGCGTGGTGCACTCGCCTTTGGCCGTCCGTCTCGTGATAACAAACACGAACCTGAATTTGGTGGGGAGAAAGTAGTCCTGTGCTGCCAGATTGCGTCATCTTCGATTCCCTCCGTCGAGGTATTCTATTTGCGAGCCAATGCAGGTCGCAGTCTCAATTGACCCTTACCACTGACGCAGCCTACACTTACAGCGATTTTGGCACTAGCTGCCGCCCGAACACACAAGCGAGAAAGAGTTTGAGATGAGTTTCGATGAAGGATCAGGCTCTTCAAGTGGTACTGGCTACGAAACGCTGCGAGGTCGCAATTACCCCGCCATTCGTCAGTTCACGATCTTCCTAGAAAACCGAGTGGGTCAACTCCTAGAAGTTGTCCGTCGGTTTGAAGGCACTGGGATTCGCATCTGTGCGTTGTCGATCAGCGACGCGGCGGAATGTGCTTTTGTTCGGTTCTTGGTGAGCGATGCAGATCGTGGACGCGAGATTTTGGAACGAAGTGGTTTGGCGATGATCGAAACCGATCTCGTTGGCGTGGAACTGCCCGAAGGTCCTCAGCCGTTATTGCGAGTCTGCACGGCATTGTTGCAAGCGGAGTTGAATATCATCCAAGCCTATCCGCTGATCATTCGTCCCAACGGCAAACCCGCGGTCGCGATCATGGTGGAGAACATCGAATTCGCGATGGAGACCCTGACCAACGAAGGCTTCACCATCATCACCGAGGGCGACTTAGAAGACGACCCAACGGTTGAGCAGTAGCGGACTTTTAGGCTTCACTCTCCCTCCGGGCAACGCCGTAGCGGATTTTGGTGCGGCAAATGACGGTC
>CAYUGI010000058.1:12156-27778 GCA_964444105.1 uncultured Pirellulaceae bacterium | reverse complement strand
CGCACTCTCAGTGCCCTCACGCTCCTATCGCCCTCGCGATCAAAACTCAACCACTAGCTCATCATCGGCCAACAAAACCTCCGCGTTTACCTTCGCCGCGATCAAATCACATTGCTTCTGAAAGTTATCCGGCAACGGACTCGAGGGCTTTTCATCACTTCGGGCAACAGGCGGCGCACCAATTAACGGATTCACGTGGGTGACCAGCAGCTTTTCTGGTTTAACCGCCGCCGTGATGTCGGTCACACGGCTCGTCCAACTGTGTCCGGTTTTTTCCGCCCACTCGATCATCGAATCATCAAAATAGCATTCGTGCATCAGCAAATCAGGCCTTCCACACCACGCGATCCCTTCGTCACTGACATCACCCGTCGTATCCGTCAGGTAGACGAGCGACTTATTGGCTCCTTTTCCTGCTGCGTTCCAGTCCAGCCGATAGCCCACCGATCCACCCGGATGCGTCTGCGGCCGCCAAGTAACCTTCGCGCCGCCGACACTGAATTGCTCCAGGTCATCAATCGGCAGCCATTCCGCGTCCAAGTCAACTGGAAAGATCAACTCGCTGAACAAGTGCGTCCTCACCGCCTCAAGTTTTGCCGCTTCGCCCCAGATTCTCAACTTCTTAACTGGACGCTGATAAAACACATCCAGAAGAAAAGTCAGCCCACAGATATGGTCCAGATGAGCGTGGCTGAGCAGCAGGTCAATTGTCTCGGTCTGAATGAGCGGAGCGAGCCGAAAGACACCGGTTCCCGCGTCCAGCATGACGCCTGACTCGGGCAAGAAATAACAAGAGGTATGGCGATTCGAATTGGGGTGAAATCCCGCCGTTCCGAGGCAGTGCAGTCGCATCGCGGATCACTCCCCCAGAAAAACGAATAGAGAGACAGACGAATCAAGCAAATTTACAGCCGTCTAGTCTGACAGTTTCTCCGCCCCCACTCAACAACCCGCGCTGCGAACCGCCAAACCCAAGCTCTTGCGACTCGCTGATTCACGCGATACGCTCTCACGCTTGCCAGGCAGTAAGAAAGCAGTCCTCAACAGACGGATCATCCGAGCTTTCTCAATCCATCTAAGCGGATGTGGCGGAATTGGCAGACGCGCATGATTCAGGTTCATGTGCCCGCAAGGGCGTGGAGGTTCAAGTCCTCTCATCCGCACTCATGAATTTTCAGGGTTTTCGCTCGATCGGCGAAAACCCTTTTTCGTGTCGCTATGAATAAGTGACGTCGGTGGTTTCACCACCGCGGGATTTGTCACCCAATCCAGCCTTCATAACCCTGGATCAGAAATTTGCGGTACTCCACTTTGTGATGCGCGGCAACTTTGGGTTCAGTTCCCTGGTGCGATTAATCGGAGCAGCCTGTCGTGCCCGCAAGGTGGTTGGCGATCGGCTATTCTCAGGGGCCCCGCACAGAAATGAAAAAGAACAAGCATGTCGCACCGTTTTTTCGTCTTAGCGCTAATGACTTTTTGTCTCGGTCTTGAATTGGTTGGCGCTGATGATTTGGTGGGGGCCGCAAGCGGTCCGGGGGCTCGGCTTGCTGCTCGGATCGAAGGGTTGCTGGACTCGCTGAAGGAGACGGACTACCAGCACACAACTGAAATCAACGAAGCCAAAGGATCTGTTAAGTGTGACTGTTCGGGGCTGGTTGGGTTCTTCTTGCGTCATGAGTTCCCGGAAGCCTACGTATCGTTGAAAGGTGATGAGGCCGCCTGGCGCAAACGTCCGCTTTCGGTGACGTACTATCAAACCTTCGTAGCAGCGGGCGCGAACTCCGGTGGCCCATGGCAACGTGTCGTCAAACTACAAGACGCCGCCCCTGGTGATGTCCTGGCTTGGCGTAAAAAAACGCTGAAGGCGGGATCAACCACGGGGCACACTTGCATGATCGCTGGCAAGCCTGAAATCATCGGCGATGGAAAAGTACGCGTGCGCTTGATCGATTCGACCCGCGCTCCTCATGAAAACGACACACGTCCCGATGGGAAAACCGGAATGGGTGCCGGCTACAAAACGTTTTTGGTGAACGCCGAAGGCGAGTGTGCTGGGTACCTCAGGGGGCAGCGTGTTATTAAAAGCACAATTGCCATCGGGCGCATCGTCGATACCGAGTCCGCTACGTCGCATGCCGCCGACACTGATTTCATCGGCCTCAAAACTCAACAGGCCATTGAACTTGCTGAGCAGCGCGAGCGTTCTTGGCGAATCATTCGCAAGGATGGCGAGCCGCAAACGCTTAAGTGGCAGATCAAAGATGAAAGGCTGAACTTCGTCATCCAAGACGAGAATGTCATTCGCGTTCAGCGTGGTTAGACGCGGGCATTTTCATGCATCAGTAGAATGCTCGCCTCAGGCTACCGCTTGACTGCGACAGTTGTCCTGTCGCTTGCTTGGCACAGCTAACTTGGCCCGCTTATCGAGGCCCGCTTACCTTGGCACGGCGATTTTTGTGGTGGCGAAGGTTTGGACGCTCGGGAGGATGACGTTTCGTTTGGCTGCTTCGACTTTTAACGCTCGCTCGAAAAAGGGAAACGGAAAGTCGGCTCGGCGTCGGATAGCGTAACGCTCAATCGCGACGACGAGTCGCATGTCCAATCGTCCTTCCTTGACTTGCTTGACTACGAAGCTGATGTACCCGCGCTGCTCGCGTGAAGTCGCTCGCAGTCGGCTGCGAAGCTGGTCCTCGAGAACTCGAAACGGATCCACCGTGACGGTGGATATTTGCGGCGTAGTGGTTTGCGCGGTTGCCGCATTTGCCGCCAGTATCGCGGATGCAAACAGCGTGGCAGTAACGAATAGGTGTAGCGACAATCGTTCAGCGCGCATCGTGGCAAACCTGATGAATCGAAGGGGACAGACTCATTACCTATACGAACCGCGAACTGACGGCGGCAAGGTGAAATACGTTGGTCAGACGCGTCGATCCTCCCTGCTAGCAATAAGCTTGGCAAGCTGCGTTGCTGATACGGTCGCTGTTTGATTCGGTTTGATTCGGTTGCGCCGATTGTGTGTACGTGGAACGTGGCGTGGCCGAAAAGAAGGACTGATGCGAGCACCATTCTTCAGGTTGCTCGTCAACTTGAAACAATTTGCAAACCGTGTGTGCACGAAAGACTGGACACACTCAATAAGGATTCGACTATGAATCGTTGGCTTTTGATCGGATCGTTAGTTGGTCTTATGGTAGCCGCAACAGGCTGTGCATCGTGTTCGAGCGGAGGGTGCAGCAGCGGTAGTTGCCAGAGTGGTCGCTGTGGCGGCGGCATGATGGCATCATCGTGCGGACCAGCGTGTTCGGGCGGCGGGTGCCAAAGCGGCAACTGCGGTGTTGGCGGTGCAATCAGTAAAGCGGCAGGGCTGATGGGTTGCAACGGCGGCTGTGGTGGCAATTGTGGTCGGCCAGGATGCCAAGCCGGAAAGCTGGGATGGCAGTCGGGCGGCTTGGACTACAGCTCACACCTGCAAACTGGATTGCTGGGGCACAATGCGGCAGCCAACTTGAATAGCCGTCCATTCACGCCTGGGCCACCAAGCGGTCAAGTCGCGTACCCTTACTACACGACGCGTGGTCCTCGTGACTTCCTGCAAGCGAATCCGCCCAGCATCGGTCGGTAAAATGATTGCGGATAAAAATAAAAAACGCATCACCAGCGATTTTGGCTACGGCTGGATCGCTGGTTTTCGTTTGGGACCCCTTTGAACGGGCTGAACCACCTGCCCTGAAACCACCTCGTAGGCATTAGCTGGCGAGTCTTTGGCACTAGCCGGGCTGCGGATCAGCCCCAACAATGGCCATGTCACTATCGACTGCCCTTTAAGAACGAGCTGAGCTGTGGCATCCGACGTACGACTGAAAGAACAACTGCCTGATTTGACCGAAGAGATCGTGGCGACCTATACGCCCGACGACGCGATCAATCACTTGGGTCACTGTGCGCTTCCAAGTTATGAAGCCGTGATCGAAATCCTGATGGATTTGAAGGACATTCTTTACCCTGGCTACCAGCGAAAGGTCGGGTTGCACAGCGGCAACATTCGCTACCACGTCGGCGGGCTGATTGATTCGCTTCACGACTCGTTGACCACCCAAATTGCTCGCGCCTTAAGACACGAGGACCGCGTTCAGCAAAAGCACAGTGATTGCGAAAGCGACGTCGATTTCGAGGCCAAGGGGCAAGCAATGGCGATCGAATTACTCAAGTGCATTCCGTCGCTTCGCCAAGTCTTGGCAACGGATGTGCAAGCTGCGTACGACGGTGATCCGGCTTGCCAAACGACCGACGAAGTGGTGTTCTGCTATCCAGGCTTGGAAGCGATTACGATCTACCGCATCGCTCATGATTTGCATCGACTGCAGGTGCCGTTTATCCCACGAATGATGTCCGAATGGGCGCACCAAAGAACGGGGATCGATATTCACCCTGGAGCAAAAATTGGCAACTACTTTTTCATCGATCACGGCACGGGTGTCGTCGTAGGTGAGACTTGCGAAATTGGTCAGCATGTCAAACTCTATCAAGGTGTAACGCTGGGTGCATTGAGTTTCAAGACAGATGACGATGGTCATTTGATCCGCGGCACCAAACGGCATCCGACGATCGAAGACGGCGTGGTTGTATACGCAAACGCGACCATTCTTGGAGGCCACACAGTCATCGGCCACGACAGTGTGATTGGATCGAGTGTTTGGATCACGAAGACCGTTTCGCCAAACACGACCGTGACGCTCGAAAAACCACAGTTGCGAGTACGCGGCGGCGCGAATGAGGAAGCTCTGTCTGACCAGGACTTGAATTTCCAAATTTAGCGGCAGCCAGTTTTAGCGGCAGAACCTTTGCTGAATTCGCGCTGTGCTACCAGTCGGCAGAGTGCAGGGGGACGATCGGCAAAGCTGTGTACAACCCTATTAGGACCGCCCTATTAGGACCGCCCTATTAGGACCGCAGATTTTCTCCGCAGGCTTTTGTCGGGCGGTCGATCGAAACTCGCCGGGCACTTACAGTGTTAAATATCTTTCAGCCCACCTCCTGTCACTGGACGCCGCCAACCTTCTTAGGTTGCACGTACCAAAGACCTCCTGCCACCACTAATATGCTGCCGTTTGATATTCAAAGTCGAACCCGCTTCGTTTTTGGCGAACGAACCATCGATCGCATCGGCCAACTGGCGAGCGAGTTTAAGCCTCGCAGCGTTTTGGTTGTCAGTGATTCGGGAATCGTTGACGCGGGGCACTTTGGCGTCGCCATGGATCGCATCAAAGAAAGCGGTCTTCAGGCAGAATCGTTCCATGACTTCGGGGAGAACCCGACATCAGCGATGGTCGATGCAGGCGTGGAGATTGCTGCGCGTGTGAAACCGGATTTGCTAATTGGACTCGGCGGCGGCAGCAGCTTGGACTGTTGCAAGGGGATTAATTTCGTTTACTCCTGTGGCGGCACGATACACGACTACCACGGCGTTGGAAAAGCAACCACAGATTTGCTGCCGATGATCGCGGTGCCGACTACTTCGGGCACTGGCAGCGAGGCTCAGTCGTTTGCATTAATCAGCGATGCCGAAACCCACACCAAGATGCCTTGTGGTGATCCGCGTGCAGCTTGTCGGATCGCGATTTTGGATCCGTTGCTGACGATCACGCAACCGCAGCGTGTGACGGCACTGACAGGAATTGATGCGATTTCTCACGCGGTGGAAACTTACGTCACAAAACGTCGAAATCCGATGTCAATGATGTACTCGCGGCAAGCGTTCGGTTTACTGGCCCAAGGGTTTTCCAAGGTGCTGACGCAACCCACCGATGTCGAGGCGCGTAGCCAGATGCAATTAGGCGCCTGCTTTGCCGGGATGGCAATTGAGACTTCGATGTTAGGTGCCGCCCATGCGACAGCCAATCCATTGACGGCGCACCACGATGTGACTCATGGGCAAGCCGTGGGGTTGATGCTTCCCGCTGTGATTCGGTTGAACGGTGCTGAGCATGCTCCGTGGTACGCCGAACTGCTCCGTGAAGTCGAACCGAATGTGACGGTCGATGAGGCACCGGATCGGCTTGCCACGCTAGTGGAATCTTGGATGCGTGAGGCAGGTTTAGCAACGACTTTGGCCGAGCTTTCTATTCCATCGTCCGGAATCGACTCGTTTGTCAAAGATGCAATGAAACAGTGGACCGGTACTTTCAATCCTGTGCCGCTCAATGAAGCGTGTATCGAGAACCTGTACCGCGACGTCGCCTGATCCGATAGGCCGCAGCGGCTTCCGACACTTCCGGTAGGCGGGAGGGTGAAGACCTCCGAAGCATCATAACTTACGTTTCGCGTCGGCGTTCATTCACCACGGCCGTTTTTCTGGGTTTGCTCTCGGGCCTCGACTGGTTCACAATAAGGGCCACGAAACCACTTCTCATCTGCGTCGGTGCCCATCATGTCCACTTCTGATAACCCAGACGCAGCCAACGGGGATCATGAAGGCAAACTGCAGCGCAAGCGGCGCCAGGAGCTAGAAGTTCACCTGCGTTCCAGCCCCACTGACTTAGACGCGTTTTTGGAATTAGGGGCCATCTATCGTGCCGAAGACCGGCCCACGGAGGCGAAACGCATTCTGGATCAAGCCAAGAAGATATTTCCTGATGACTTAAAAGTGTTGTGGGAGTACGAAGAGGCCTTGCTGGCTCGATCCCTGCAACAGATGCGTGAAGTCGTTGATTTAGATCAACGGCTCAATACAAAAGAAACCGAACGCGAGTTACAGCGAAGCAAAACCGACTGGGCGCAACGACGGATCGATGTCTGCAAGGCGCGACTGAAACGCGATCCTTCGTTGATTCATTTGCGAGTCGTTTTGGCTGAAGCTCTCTTCGATGCCGAGCTGTATGAGAAGTCGCTCAATGCTGTGAAACCCTTGCTGACAAGCGATGAGCATTCGCCCTTCGGCTATTTGATTGGCGGTCGTTGTTTGCTCGCGATGGGCCGCGAAGTCGATGCCATGTCAGCGTTTCGCGCCGCGGCACTACGACGCGCGGTCGTCGCGCCACCACGGACCAAGGTCGCTGCGTTGAAACTGTTGTGCGAAACAGCGGAACGTCTCGGCATCGAACTGACACTCAATCGTTATCGCGAAGCGTTGGATTTTGCCGAAAAGCAACTCGCTGCTTCAACAGCTGGATAAGTCTTCCGTTTTCTAAACATCCCTTCCCTAATAGGGGACAATTTGATGAGCCAAGCCGTCGCCGATCCGGAGCAACTGCGTCAATTCGCAGGTCAATTGCATCGCTTTGCTGAAGAGCTGAAACAGCGTTCCACCGCATTGGGTTCGCAGATGAATCATCTGGAGCAATCTTGGCGAGATGAACAGCAACGCAAGTTTTCGCAGGAATTCACGGAGCAGATGCGACAGCTTTCGCGACTGATTAAATCTACCGAAGAGCATGTGCCGTATCTTTTGCGCAAAGCCGATCAGATCGATACTTATCTGGGTCAATGATCTTAGCTATGGCTGAAAGCAACGTTAAGAATATTGAATCACTGGCAGCCTTCCATGGCGGCTTGTTGAAACTGTCCGGTAATTGGACCACTGTTCTTCAAGAGTTGCGGATGTCGATCCATCGCATTGAGGAGCATTTTGCGGATGATCGACCTCGGTACTGGCGTAGCCAAACGGAATTAGCTGAGCGAGAGCTAAACGAAGCCAAGAACAGTCTTGCGCAAAAGCGTGCCGCAGTCCGAGCAGCGGACCGACGCACAGCCACCGAAGCCGTCAAGCGAGTGAGCCTTGCCAAGCAACGGCTGGATGTTTGCCGGGAGAAAACGCGTTTGGCAAACGCCTATCACGTCGAGATCGCGCATGAATGCGATCTCATCATGGGGCCGCTAGCTGACGTCGCAGAGCATTGCGATGTAGTTTTGCCTCAAGCTGCCAAAGAGTTGAAAACGCTGATTGAGCATCTCAGGCTCTACGCCGAACAAGCCAATCCGCCGTCAGACGCAGGATAGCTGCGTACGTTTCTCAGGAGTGGCCTACGTTTCTCAAATCCCTGTCATTGGTTCGATTCCAATGCGTCATCTGACTGGAAAAAATCTGATGCCAACTGAATGGGCATTGTTGCAACAATCGCGACTCAGGGCGCTGTCTGGCATGCACTTGGCCGAATGGCGCGGCATCGAAATGGCCTTTGAAACCGCTGACGAAGAAACGAATCCGGTGTGGCAACATCCCACAGTAAACGCGATGCAATGTTTGACCGTTCATGCTCGGATTGGTGGCCTCTGGCGGCGTTTCGGCACTTGGAACTCCGACGATCCTGCGGGTGACTGCGGTCTACTGATTGACAAAGCACCGACACTACTTGGCGAGACCTCGCCCGACACTTCGATTTATCGCAAACCGAATCTTGCCACTTTGCCGTGCGGCATCATTGCGATTGTGAAGTTGACGACTGACGAATACGGAATGGTTGGGAGCGTCGACCTGATGATCAACGGCGACTGTGTATCACTTTACGCGGCGGAAGTTCTCGATAGCGGAGATGGTGGATTTCGCATTGTTGAGTACGATCAATCTGTCCTTGTTCGAGTCAATCACGCTTCGCCAAGCGACGGATAGCCAAGCAGCGTTTGACGTCGCCCTGTCCGTTGGTCCTGTCCGTTGGTCCTGTCCGTTGGTCCTGTCCGTTCGCCCTGTTCGATCGGGCGATATGATCCGGCAGTAACGAGAATGGCTGCGGATAGCATCCAAGTAACAAGTCGAAATCACTTCATGCGCGATTCCGACGCAATAGGAAGCTCGCGTTATTCTTCGTTGCGGTCCAGGCCAACGCACGCTGGAGCGTTTCGTTCTGCTTACAATTGTGACCTCGGCGTCCCAGCGAGGACGCGTTCCTTTACGCCCCAACGCAAAGCTGCTTGAGATGAAACCGGATTCGATTTTGACTGCGTTGACGCTACTGACTTTCTTGATCGCATCCCAGACGGCTGCAGAAGACGCGCCGTGGCAGTTGCAACCGCTAAAGTACAACAACCCAGGCTTAGAGGTCGATCTTGGCGTGGGGCTGTGGGCCTATCCGTTGCCGATGGACTACGACGGCGATGGCGACATGGATTTGTTGGTCGGTTGCCCCGACAAGCCATCCAGTGGAACGTACTTTTTTGAAAACCCCACCCAAGACCCCAGTGTTTCGATGCCGGTATTCAAGCCTGCTGTTCGTATCGGAAACGGCTATCACTACATGCTGTTGAGCCAGGTGAACGACGAACCCGTCATTTTAAAACCTGGCAAGGAATACCGCCGCGACAAGAAAACTGGCAAGTTCAATTTCAGCAAGCCCAGCAACATTGACACGCATTCCAATCCCAACCATCGTGCGAACGGTCGAACACGCGGGAACATGTGGCGCTACGTCGACTTCGATGGCGACGGCGATCAAGATATCGCCGTGGGAGCAGGAGACTGGACGGACCTGGGGTGGGATCACGCTTACGACAATCATGGCAACTGGCGCAACGGCCCACTGCATGGCTACGTCTATCTGGTCATCAACGAAGGCAACGATCAGCAGCCAAAGTACACGGATGAACCAAGTCGTTTGCGCGCTGGTGGTGGCGAAGTGGATGTGTATGGTTGGCCTTGCCCAAATTTCGCAGATTTCGATGACGATGGCGATTTGGACTTACTCTGCGGCGAATTCATGGATGGCTTCACTTACTTCGCAAATACTGGGACGCGAACAGAGCCTCGGTACGCGGCAGGTGTCAAGCTAATCGCCGAGACGGGTGAGCCTTTAACGATGCACTTGCAGATGATTACTCCAACGGCCGTCGATTGGGATGGCGACTTGGACTTGGATTTGATCGTGGGTGACGAAGACGGCCGGGTGGCGTTTGTTGAAAACACCGGCGGTTTTTCTAATCAAGCCCCGGTGTTTGCGATGCCAAAATATTTCCGCCAGCAAGCCGAAACATTGAAGTTTGGCGCGCTGGCGACTCCGTACGTCTACGATTGGGACAACGACGGTGACGAAGACATCGTTTGTGGAAACACCGCGGGCAACATCAGTGTTTTCGAGAACCTTGGCGAGAGCGAAGATGGCACGCCCAAATGGAATGAGCCCAAGTTGTTGAATACCGTTTCGGCGGATGGCCAAGTGGAACCGTTTCGCGTGATGGCAGGACCGAGCGGTTCCATCCAAGGTCCGTGTGAAGCGAAGTGGGGTTACACGACGCTATCGGTTGCGGACTGGGACGATGATGGTGACGGCGACATTGTCTACAACTCGATTTTGGGTCGCATCGGGCTGCTGCAGAATGATGCCGGCACGATGCGATCACTCGCCTTCGATTCAGGACAGAGCGAATTGCCACCGTCGTGGTATTGGTGGCAAACGCCGTCCAGTGACACACTGACTCAGTGGCGCACCACACCTCTGGCGGTGGATTTCGACAGCGATTCGAATCTGGATTTGGTCATGCTAGATCAGGAGGGATTCTTGACGCTTCGTCGTAGCGGGGAAGCGGCAGAGCGAGTGTTTGTCGATGAGAATGACCAGCCGCTGCGATTGAACTCTGGCACTTGCGGGCGATCGGGACGCGTCAAGCTTTCGCTCGTCGATTGGGACGGTGATTCTCGACTGGATCTACTGGTTAATTCGGAAAATGCGACGTGGTATCGCAACTGCGAGACACGCAATGGGAAGCACGTTTTGAAGCGAATGGGCAATCTGGCTCGGCGAAACGTAGCTGGCCACACATCCAGCCCTGCTGTTTGTGACTTCGACAAAGACGGCAAGCCAGACTTGTTGGTCGGTAGCGAAAACGGACGAATTTATCACATCAAACATGATGACTGCGTTGCTTTCTCGGCAGAGCAAACGGTGGCGAAGAAACCTGATGCCAGGGCGAAGGCTAGGTTTCCTGGTTTGGTGGGTGAAGAATTCGTGTTCGAAAAGGCACCCTTTGAACAGTGCCACGCGTCAACGATTTGCCAAACCACGCGTGGGTTGGTCGCGGCTTGGTTTGGCGGGGACAAGGAAGGTGATAAAGGTGTCGGAATCTGGTCCAGCTACCACGATGGGTTGAAATGGAACGGACCGAAGCTGGTCGCCAACGGGGTTCAGCATGACGGATTGCGATACCCGTGTTGGAATCCGGTTTTATTTCAGCCGCCCGGTGACGCGCCCACCTTGCTGTTCTTCAAGGTAGGACCAAACCCACGCGAGTGGTGGGGCGAAATGATGCTGAGCTACGATCGTGGACGGACATTCGTCGATCGCCGCCGATTGCCAGAAGGAATCGTCGGACCGGTTCGCTGCAAACCGATCCTACTTCCAGATGGGCCAAAACTACTTTGCGGATCGTCGACTGAGAACGAAGGTTGGCGCGTCCACTTCGAAAGCGTTTCGCTGTCCGATGGAATCCCAAGCGGCGCATGGGATCGCGTTGGGCCGGTCAATGAAGCAGAGGCATTCAATGCGATTCAGCCTACGTTCTTGACTCACAAAGACGGACGTCTGCAGGTACTTTGCCGAACCAAAGAAGGCGTCATCGCGACCAGCACTTCAAAGGACTTGGGCCAAAGCTGGTCACAACTCAAAGCAACCGATTTGCCTAACCCCAATTCTGGTATCGAAGCGGTCACGCTGGCCGATGGTCGTCATCTGCTGGTCTACAACCCGCTTTCCACCGAAAAGACGAATTGGGGAAAACGCAGTACGCTCAGCGTCGCGCTATCCAAAGACGGCGTGACATGGACGAAGGTAACTGACTTAGAAAAAGAAAAAGGTGGCGAGTTCAGCTATCCCGCGGTGATCCAAACCAGCGATGGACGGGTGCACGTCACATACACCTGGAAAAGGCAAAAGATCAAACATTTGGTCATCGACCCTGCGAAGCTAGATGTCGCACGGACGATGAACTGAAATCGGTTTGCCGCAGTTCTCGTAAGCCTGATCGCGCATCACTCTTCAGGCCAACACCGCTACTTTAGGCGAATTCGACGAACGCGAAGCTCCAATGTGCGGCGCGTTTTACGGTCCGCTCGCTGGCGCTTTTTGATGTTACGCCAAATAGCCAGAAACCGTCTCTTGCAAAGTAAATCACACGTCAATTTAGCGTTTTCAAACTTCACTCTCCCTATGGGAGAGTCGAGCCTTAGCGAGGAGAGGGCCAATCCAGTATTTCAGCTCAAACCCGTTTGCTCCGCGCATTTCCCTCCCCGGCCGCTACTGCATCCGACCCTCCCGAAAGCGGGAGGGTGAAGACTCGCGCAACATCAAAACTGGCGCATCGCGTTAGATACTAAATCCGAACGCTCCTGAACTGACAGGGGTTTGGCAAAACCCGGCCACGCTATTTCAGCTGCTTAATCTTGATGTTCTTGAACTGAACTTTCATCGGTGGTCCCTGATGAAGCTGCAGCGCAATTAGCCCACTATCGCGACGATTTTCTTCATCGTTGTCGGTGCAGTCGATCATCAACGTGTCGTTGATGTAGTGCTTGAAGTTGTAGCCTTTGGCGACGACTCGAAACGTGTTCCACTGCGGGTAGTCGTTGATTTTTTTGCCAAGCTCGGCGGGGTCGCCAAGGCTTTCGACCTTCCTAGCAAGACCACCTTTTTTCTTTGGGGCAGGGCCTTCGCCTAGGACAGACTTCTCACCACGCTTGGCCAGGATGCCGCGAAATTTTTCTCCGTACAACGTGCCCGCCCATTGCTTGGCTGCATCCATGTCTGCCTGATAGCCACCGATGCGCCACTCGTCAGCAGCGCCCTCAAGGCGGAACGAACGGTATTGAACGCCGCTGTTGTGCCCTTCGATTCGGAAGTCAAACACCAACTCGAAATCGCCCCCCATTTCGTCCTTGTAGACGCAAAACGTGTTTCCATCGGTCACGTTGTCAGGAGTGGTAATTCCGGTGATCGCGCCATCTTGGATGGACCAAAACTTTGGGTTGCCGCTCCAACCGTCCATTGTCTTGCCATCGAACAGCAATCGTGAGCCGTCGCTCTCCTTTGCTGACGCTGTGGTGGCAAGTGACAGTGAGATGGCGGACATCAAGACAATGAAACAACGCATGGTGAACGTTCCTGTATTCGTATCAAAATTGAGTTTATCGAGCGCGTCATCATAGCCGAAAACGGATTCGTGATTCGTCGGTGAATCAAGTGATGCGCCCGTTTCATTTGCCGTTGATTTCTTTCGAAGTCTTTCGGTCAGATTCCTTGTCGGCGTCCACGGATTGGCCCGTTTCCACCGATTCGCCGTCTTTTTCGTCCACCTGCACATCGTTTGGCTTCGCTCCATTGGCTGGCTTCGCCACATTGGCTGGCTTCGCCACATCGGCTGGCTTCGCTGGTGGCGTGACTTCTACGCCTACTTGCCAGTCCATTGGAATGGCACCGTCACTGCGGGAGACAAGTTGTGCCATCAATCGAGTGTCCATCGATGTGCTACGGAATTGATACTCGCCGCTTCCCATCAGCGTGTAGGCACCTGCAAAGTGATCGCTGGATAAACCACCCACGTACAGGTTATCGATCTTCAGTTTCGTGGGGCGTCGCAATCGAGCCAACTCGGAATTGATGACGTGACCGCCGGTGCGCAAGCTAGACCGTGTCCCGCTGATCCAGCCTAGTTCTTCTTCTGGGGCGGACACTTTTTCTCCTACGATGATCGTATAAGAAAGCCCGTCCGAGATATCGGTGTCCGTCACGGGCAGGTTCAGTCGGAACGTGCCATCGTTGGATTCATCTATGGGTGTCTCTGTTGAAGACGTCATTCCTGCGTAACACGTTGAGTAACCCAAGATGCCGGTCGCGGATGGGCACCGCAGCGTAGGAATCGCAAGTCCCCGGACCTCGGCGTTCTTGTTGTCGTATACCCCTACGCTGCGATCAATCGCTTCGTAGACATTCTGCGCATCCATGTTTGGCAAAATCGCAGCGATCCAATTGTGGTGGTAGCCAATCGCCTCACTTTTGATTGGGCCCTGCGGGTTGATACTCCCCGCCGGATAGTGTCCGAAGGTGGTTGAGTAACTGGACAGCGCCAATGACAGTTGCACCATATTGCCTTCGCAAGTGCTGCGCCGTGACATTTCACGCATGTTTTGAATCGCCGGGACAAGCAGCCCAACCAGAATGCCGATAATCGCAATGACGACAAGCAATTCGACCAGTGTGAATGCGTGTCGCAGTTGCGATCGATTTCTGTCTGCCGCGTGCTTCCGGGCTGGAGCGTGCAAGGTGATGCTGTTCACTTCTAAATCTCCGGGTCGGACGGACGGTCCGTTTCGTCAGGTCGCGACAATTCCGTTTGCACGAAATCGCGTACCACTGTGTTGTGAATGTCGTGGCCGCTCATCCAATGCGCGGTCAGTTGAGTTTTCTTTCGATCGACTGAAATCACGATTCGTTGACGGTCATCGATTGGCAATTCGACGGTGGATTTCCAATCAAGGTTAACGTTGCGGGTGGAAATAATCGCTCTTTCCAGAGTGTCTGTCTGAAGTTGTTGCTGCCGGCTTCGCTGCGAAGCGATCTCGCCACGCAACATGGCTTGCGTCGCGCCCAAGACTACCAAGAGAAGAGCTACCACTAGTAGCAAAAACGCTGCACCGGTTCTCTTCGACGCTGCACCGGTTCTCTTTGGCGCTGCGTGGTTTCGTCTTGACGCTGGGCTGGTGCGTTGTGATCGAATTGCCGTAGATCGAATGCGATTCATTTTGTTTTTACCGCTTCGATGGTCCAGGGATTGCGACTGTCTGGTGCAGTGAGCTGTAGTTGGAAGGCGTCTTCGGTTTCGACGAACCGCGGAAGACAGCGAGCGGGTAGGCCGAACTGTTCGGTAGACACCGCATCGCCGTTGCGATTCTCAACGCGGTGAATCCCAAGTGGTGAATCGCTAATGGAATAGGTGATCGTCTGGCTTGATCCTTGCAAGACCACTTCCGTATCGTTTTGGACTGTGACGGATTGGGCGGCCAAGACGTCGCTGCGGAACGCTCGCGACATTCGCAAAATCATGTGCCGGCTGGCTTTATTGTGATTCGTTTCTAAGCCAATTTGCGTCACTTTAGACAGCAGTGTGCTTGCCGCGAGCCCCATGACGGTCAGCACCGACAATGTGGCCATGCATTCGAGAAGCGTGAACCCCGTTCGCGCGTCTCGCTGGTGAGTCCTATTCATTGCCATTCTCCGGTTCTGCGAATCGCCAGTCGTGCAAAATCAGCGAATGTCCCCTACTGTTTGCTGCGGATTGACCCACTGCATGGGATTGGCTGTAGATCTCAACAGATAGTACAGTGGCATCGACGCCCTTGATTTTCACCGCCTTTGTCGCGATTTGGATAGCGTACGGAGCGTCGGCCTCGGTCGTTTCTAGCTCCTTCGCGATCGCCGGGATCTGTGCGTAGTCCGCCAATTGCAAACGCGCCAACGTATTTTCGCCAGTCAATTGTGCCCCAAGTTGTTCGTCGGCTCGAACGCTAAGTGATGCTGTCTGCTGTGCCAACCGCCCCAACGCGAAGACAGCGGTTGAAAACAACGCGGCCGCAACCACGACTTCGACGATGAAACTGCCTCGACGGCGCTCATGGGGAGCCAGGGCAAAAGCAATTGGTGCAAAAGCA
>CAYUGI010000058.1:0-12056 GCA_964444105.1 uncultured Pirellulaceae bacterium | reverse complement strand
GCAAAAGCAGCCGGGGCAAAAGCAGTTCGGCGAATGCAAACGCTACGACAAGCCACTGATCAAGCTCACTAACGAGAGAAAGAAACCTGTGACGTAGGCCATCACGGCCAACCCAAGGATGACAACCAATAGCGGGAACACGATTCCGGTTAGCCAACGTAAGTTGGCATGCGCGTCGCGAACTCTTTGGTCGGCAACATAGTGTAATAGTTCTGCACCACGATCGGCAGAGGCACCTCGCAGCCAATCGGATTCTTTGGTTCCCAGCCATCCCGATTTGCGGAGCGCCAGAGCGGGCGATTCTCCTTGGCGAATCAGGTCGTTGGCGTGAAGCAACTTCCGTTTGCGTCGTGGTTTCAGTGATACTCGCGAGGCCAACTGCAAAGCTTGATCGACCGTCATTCCAGATTCGATCGCATCGGCTAAGCCACGCAGCGTATCGTTTCTTTCATCGATCACCTGTGGCGAAACCGGCATCCAGCGCGGAACCGGGATACCGAAAAAACTGCCCATGGTCAGGATGGGTGTCAGAGCTAACAACGTAATGATGACAACTACCAGTAGTGCTTGCGTAGGAACACCGCCGACAATCATCCACGCTTTCGGGTAATTCAGACCGAACTCCTGGAGCATTTTCTCCATGGTCGGAACGATAAAGACATCCAAGAATGCGAGTACCATGCAAGTCACAAATGCCGTGAACACCAAGTACATGATGTTTGCATAGGCTGGCATGGCCGCCGCATTTACATTGGCAAGGTCCGCGGCTTGTCTCGTTCTTCGGTCCGACTTGGAAGTGTTTGTGTTTTGCGTGGCGGGTCTTTCGCTGTTGGGCTTTTCGCTGGTGGTCATGGCGACAGCGGTGGTCAGATGCAACGGAACGCGAGATTCCGTTGCCGCATCGATTGGGTTTTCACCCGCCAGTAATCGCCTAGCGTATTCGTAGCACTGCCTGCTCAAAGGGCCGCGGCGCGCGAAGGCCATGGCGACTTTAGAGATGGCACCCTGCTGCCTCGCGACGGCTTCCGCGGCAGTGTTGAAGCTGCGTATGGCTTGGCGGTAACGACGCATCAAAATGTCATTGATCGAAATGATTAGCAGCACCGCGATCAACAAGCCGATCATGGACGGCATGACGAACCCAAAGAAGCCGATCAGAACGATAGCGATGCCTATCACTAACGCGATCCGAAGCATGATCCTCATGAAAAGCTCCCCATCGATTGGAGTGCGTGTCGCCACATCGCCCCCAAAGTAGACGAGATTGAAAGCCAAACAATCAATCCCGCCAGTAGCGTCGCGACAATCGGAGCGGTGCTAAGCAGCAGTGCTAGGCGACTGCGAGCGATCTCGATGAAATGATCGGCAACGGCGCGCCAGCTCTGCGATGGATCTGTTTCGTTGGCTTGAATCAGAAGTTCAACGACAGCCGCATCGCCGGCAGCGTTACGAGCGTCGCCGATTGCCAATGCGCCCTGGTCAATTCGTGTTGCCGCTTGATGAAGCCAGCGTCGACTATTCGATGTATGGGCGACTTCCGCCGCCGCTCGATAAGCATCAGGGTAAGTGCAGCCTGCCGCCAGTAGTCGCGAGACAGCATCTCCTGTTCCGGACCAGTCGATTGCCTGGCTGGTGCTGGCCAGGCCTGGGAACGCTTGTCGGAAAAAGGCAATCAGCCCGCCGACGAAACACACGCAGGTCAGGACAATAAGAATCGGCGGGAACAGAATCGAAGCAATGGGCATTTTTCCGTCGAATATTTCTTCGGCGTTTTGGGAAAAACTCCAAGCGACAAAGGCACCCACGGCCAGAGCAGCAGTGACCAACAGCCAGCCGGCAACAACGCACCAAGTGGCTCGATGCCGAAGCGAGCGTCGTTCCTGTTTGGCGTCCAGCCAATGAAGCGCGCTGGCAGTATGGTTGTCTCCCGCTGCCATCAATTTTTGGACGACAGAGTCAGCGCGGGCCAAGTTCCCATCGGCGATGTCTTTCGTTTCTACCATGCGTTTACCTGCAGATAGATCGGCCGAATGACCCACCAGGCGTAGGCGATCGTCAGTCCGCCACCGATCGCAACCATCGCGACTCGCGGAAAAAGTGTGCCCCATCGATAGTCGCTCAGGCGGGCTCGTTCGCTATGAATCGCCGTCGCATACCGCAGTCGTGCGATCAGGACTTCTTGCGATGTCACACCCTCCAGCTCTGGCATTTTTACAAACGAGCTTGCCAGAGCACGACGCACTTCGGCTGATTGCAAAGTTGGGTTGGGGTGATTTTCCAGGGATCGCTGCGTCGACAATTTTGCTGCTGTGCCAATTGCTTCTTGCTCATTAACGCCATGCTCCAACTGATCGGCCAACGACTGGCAGAACAGCAACTGGCGAACAGGTCGCGACAGGCGTTTGCCGCGCGAGATCCAAATCAGAAAAAGGACCGTCAAAACGACCAGGACGGCCAATGGAACTGGCCAGCCGTGCTCCAGGTATTCGCTGATTTTCACGACCCAACTACTCCACTGAAAATCACGACCCGAGTTGCTGCGCACAACGGGGCCCATCACCATGACTGCAACCATGTAGGCGATAAACATTAGCAGTAGCGGATACAACCACGTCAGCCGAGTCAGTCGCGTGTACTCGTGGCGTGATCTTAGCTGATGGGCTAGGTGCGACAGGATTGCTGGGTCACGGCTCTTTTCACTCGCAAGAATTGCTGCTGTGGCCTGCGGCATCATTTTGGATCGGCACGTCTTCATCGCTTCGGCAATCGACATGCCACTGTCCAACGCACTGGCAATCTTCCGCGACGCGGACGCCACCCTGCCAAGTCGGCGATCGCTCAAACGACGGATCGCATCATTGACTGGCGCATCGATTCTCATGGCAGCAGCGATCTCGTCCAGCATCGATGCCAGCTGCAAATCGCTCAGGTGAGACATGGTGAACGTTCGGTAAAAAGAGACTGCCGCCAATGTGATCGCTGCGGAGAAAGACAACGATGACCAAGACAAGAAACTAAAGGATAGGAGTTGGGCGGCGCAGATGCAATCAACAGCTGACGCTTCCCAGTACCCGATAAACCTCTTTTTCATCCGTGATCCTCGAATCAATCAACCTCTCAGCTTGTTGCCGCAAGTCGATTCCGCCCGCATCCTTGGCTGCTTGTCGCATCGCTGTAAGCGACGCGCCAGCGTTCAACGAAGCGATCAAGGCTTCGCCGACGGGGTCGCTTCCGTCCAATCCAACGCATTGAGCGATCGGGATGCGGCCCCGGTATCCAGTGCCAGTGCAGTCGCTGCAGTCACTCGGCGTGCGGTCAGCCGACGGGGTGCCACTGCACCGCAGGCAGATTTTTCGCAACAAACGCTGGCTGGCAATCATGCGTATTCCCGACTGAACGATTGCCGCAGGTACACCGAACTGCACCAACCTGCGAAGCGACGCTGCGACGTCGCTTGCGTGCAACGAAGAAAACACGAGGTGCCCCGTCAACGAAGCTTGGAAAGCAGCTTCGGCAGTTTCTGGGTCGCGGATCTCACTGACCAGCAAGACCTCGCTGTCCTGACGCACGGCGCTCTTCAGTGCAGCAGCCAAAGTCATCCCACCGCTGGGATCAAGTTCACTTTGATTGATCGACGGGATCACGCTTTCGACAGGGTCCTCGATCGTCATCACGCTTCGACGCGGTTGTTGGTCGGCAATGCAACGTAGCATCGCGTACATGGTCGTCGTCTTCCCACTGCCGGCTGGCCCCGACAAAAAAATCGCTCCATCGGTTTGCTGACAACAGCTAAGCAGAGACTCTGTGGTCTTTTCGCCAAGACCGAGCGAACGAAGTTTGTCCAGTCGAGACTCTTGCCGCAAGATTCGCACGACCGCGCGAGGTCCATGGACGGTGGGGAAAACTCCTAGCCGCATCGACAGTGTGTCGCCTGGCTTTCCGTCCCAACGCAGGCGGCCTTCCATTGGCTGGCTGCTGCGGTAAGTAGGCAAATTGGCAAGCACCATCAGTCGCGTCACGGGGCTGTTCGATCCGCCACCAGAAATCCGATGATTCAGTGAAAGCACTCCGTCGATACGCAAGAGTGCCTCCCATCCGTCGGCGCGCGGATTGAGGTGCAGGTCACTTGCGCCGCTTCGAATGGCCGTTTCAAGGAGTCGATCGACGGCGTCAATCGCGAACGTTTCGTCCGATGGATCGAGTTGATCAAGCGTTGGGGGGGGCGTCGGTTTCAACGATGTTCTTGGGTTACGATGCTGATTGCTGAAGCTGGGTCACTGCGACTGAATCACTGCTTCTGGATCATTGCGGCTGGATCATTGGAGGAATCTGCCCGGTTTGCCCCTCTCCCTCGCTTTGGCTCGACCTCTGTCGAGGGAGGGGAATGGTCAAGACGCGAGCGAAGGCAAGTCCTTAGTGTAGTTGTTGGGGGTGCTGGTTTGGCGTGGCAATGACTAGACTCCGATTAGTTCGAAAGGGGCATCCTTGATTTCGACCATCCGATCATGAAGAAAGATCCCAGGTTGCTGCCAACAATGAAAAGCCCGAAATGTGCCGCGATGGCGTTCGCTGGATTGTTCTTTTTGATCGTCCCGCAGTTCGTTTGCGCGGATGAAAAACCCAACCGAGATGCTCCAGAGAGTTTTTCGGTGATGACATGGAATCTGGAGTGGTTCTATGACGACAACTCGGGCGACAACTTCAGCAAGCTCGCCCGCGAAAAGGCCGCTCCGTCCCGCGCCGATTGGGATTGGCACCGCGATGCGGTGGCAAAGAGCATTGCCAAGGCAAAACCCACTCTGCTGGCTCTGCAAGAAGTCGAAAATCGTCGCGTGCTGTGGTATCTCGGGCGTGCGTTGGACCGATCATTCAAACTGAAATACTCCGAATTGGCTGACGCGAGCCGCGATGTTTTCACCGAACAGGACGTTGGTTTTATGTATCGCGAGCCAATCGACGTATTGCAAACGAGTCATCATCGAATGACTAGAGCCATGAAGAAAACCGAGCAGTATTTCGACCTGTCTAAACATATTGTCGGTGTGTTTCAGGTGCCCAACGGGACGGATGAACCAGAACAAGTCACGGTGCTGAATTTGCATATGCGTTCGAGAGCGGAAGGTGAGTCGCTGCGAAAACGACAAGCCAGGCTCGCGCATTTTTGGATGCGAGATCTGATCGCAAGTGGCGAAAATGTGATCGTCCTGGGCGATACCAATACGGAGGAAAAGGGCGATGAGACTTTGCCCGAAAGTGATCTGGGGATTCTTTGTGGGCATGAGACGGCTTCCAAAGCGGATGACTTGTATGACTTGAATCTGAAGCTCCCGCGTGAAAAACGTCGCACGCATTTGCTGCCGGATCGCCAGTTCGACCGAATCTGCGTGAGCCAATCTTTGCTGGACGATGACCCGGCACGTCCCGATTTGGTTTTCTCGTCGATCGACGTGCTCGGTGACTTGACGATACAGGGTGAACTAGATTCCCAGACGCAGCACTGGGATGACTATTGGGGTTTTGATGCAAGTAAACGCGATTTAAGCGATCACCTTCCTGTCCAGGCGATATTTGAGATCAAATGAACGAACCTCAAAGTAATGAAACGCAAAGTGATGAAGCCCAGAACAATGAAGCATCTAGTCTTGGCTCACCAGATCAATCCGCCGATATGTCCTCCGGGCAGTCTGAATCCGCTGCCGTACACTCTGATGCAAAGCCGTTGATTGTTCGATTGGATGACTTCCTAAAACGCCGCGGGCTGGTCGGGACAGGCGGTGAGGCGAAAATACGGATTCAATCAGGCGAAGTGATTGTCAATGGCGAAGTGGAAACGCGGCGACGAAAACAGCTGGCGATCGGTGATGTTGTCCAGGCAGTTGGTGAAACACTGACGGTGACGGCCGATTGTTTTGAGTAAGGCCACCTGTTTCCACTAAGACCACAATGCGTGACTTTGCCGGTTGTTCCGAATGAGTGGTGGTGACAGTTGTATGGAAAAGATCAGACGCGCTGCAAGCCGATCAACACCAACGAGCGACCCTTCTGTGAAACGGAATTTCCGGAAAGGACGTTTTCGCTCCAACCCATGATCACTTCACTACAAACCGTATCGTCTGACTACCGACAGCCGAAGGCGGAAGGAACTGCGTACCATGCAACGGATTGCAAACTATAGCCGCGTTCTCATCGCGACCGCCCTTGTGACGGTCGTTGCCAGTACGGCGACCGCGAAATTTGGCGACTTCTTCAGAAAAGTTGGTCAGGGTTACGCCCGCAACAACGCTTGGCCTGATCCCTTCAACGAGATCGACGCAATGCAAGTCGTTTCGCCGTTTGAAGTAATGAAGAAAAACGGCTGGCAGCTAAACAACACGATTGGCAACGAACTTTTTCGCGATGGGGATGGCGTCTTGCTGGCTTCGGGAAACCAGAAAATCCAGTGGATCGCGACTCAAGCTCCCGAGCATCGCCGCCAAATTTATGTGCTACGTGGGCGCAGCGACGAAGAAACACAGAAACGTGTTCAAAGCGTTCAGCAGACATTGGTCAGCTACGTGCGAAACGGGAACGCTCCGGCAGTCATGGTGACCAATCGCGAACCGTCTAGCGCTTCGGGTGCACGTGCCACCCAGATCAACCGCGACTGGATGGAGCAGATGCCAGCACCAAAACTGCCATCGACCAGTGCAGCCGGCACCAGCGCTGTTGCTCAGTAATTGGTTGCCCTTGGTAGTTGCCTGTCTGTGCTAACGGACTTCGACACCGAATTGAATTCACGAAAAGTGACCTTGCTATGCGAGGTCACTTTTTTCGTTCGAATCGTAAATGCTGTCATCGGTTCCAGCTGAAGTTCCGATGCGATTGGACCGATTGCTAAAAATGGAATCGTCGTTAGTTCCCGCATACGGCTGATTTCGAATTGTCCTTTGACCCAGAAAATACGGCAGCAATGCCGAGGACTTGATGTGAAAATGTCCAAGAAAATCCGTCGGTTAGCTCTTGCGCTAACGATCACCGGTTCCAGCATGCTGTCGACCGGTTGTATGTCGCCGAGCGGTTTCTCGCTCAGTTCGGCCAACCCATTTGCCAAAGAAACCCCTGGCCAAGCAGCAGGTACGTCGCCACTAAAATCGGTCGCGACATCTACCAAAAACGCGTGGGGCAAATCTCGCGATGCGGTGACTGGAATCTTCAAGGGCCAAACAGCTCAGGAGAAAGCAGTCGCAAAACGCGAAGCCGAATCGGATGTCGATCCGCTTCGCTTAGATCGCAAGACCGATGTCGGCCCCGAAGTGTTCGTTGCCAATGGTCGCCTTTGGGAATCCACTGGCAATCGTCAAAAGGCGATGGAAAGCTACACCAAGGCGTTGGAAGTGAAGCCCAACGACGCCAAGGCTCTTGCCTCAATCGCGAGGTTGCATCACGGCGGTGGAGACCATGCCAAGGCGATTGAGTTCTTCCAAAAAGCGATCCAGCAGGATCCTGAAGAATCGACGCTGCACAATGATCTTGGCCTGACCTATAGCAAGTCTGGTAACAACCAAGCCGCAGTGGCTTCGTTGACGACGGCTTTGAAAATGGATCCGGGAACGTCGCGTTATGCCAACAACTTGGCCACCGTCAAATTTGATCAGGGCAAATCAGACGAAGCTTTGTCCGTGCTAATGGAAAACAACAAGCCCGCTGTTGCACACTACAACATGGCGTACTTGTTCCAAGAACGCGGCCAAGTCGACGACGCGAAGAAGCACCTAAGCGAAGCGGTGAAGTACAAGAACGAGGGCCGCGTCGATTCCTCGATTGCCCGCGCCGTGAATCGTTCGCAGGAGATGTTGGCGAAGCTGGAAGGGCCAAAGTCAGGTCCGAATTCGGCTCCCGGGATGGTGCCCGGCGTGGTACCTGGTGTAGCGCCTAGTGCTGTACCTGGTGGGTTGCCCGCAAATACGGCGATCGCAAAATCACAGGCCCCCGCAGCCAGCGAGACCATTCCGCAATTGCCAACTCCCACACGCACGTCCGTGACCATCCGTCAAACGAGCCAGGCGATGGATAAGAACAGTCGCATTGCTGTGAAGCCTGCCGGTGGAAAGGGCTCGTCGACGTCAAACAAACGTGTGCAGGCCAATTTTGCGACGGCACGCTTAGGATCAAAGACTGAGCCTGTCGCGAAAACGCCAAGTGTGGGTCCTGCTGCCAAGCCAGCGACCGCCGGCGCGTTTACCCTGCCGCCAGGATTTGGTGCTGGGCTCTAAACGAAGATCGAGGATTCAAACTGCAATCAGCTCGCCAGCAGATCACTGGCGGGCTTTTTTCTTAGGTGGTTGGAACTAGGGTTTGTATCAGGTCGCAAGCTGTTGATAAAGTTTGGACGTCTTCGATCGTGATGTCTGTGTCTTCCTTGGCTGCTTCAAGATATGAATGCAGCTTTTGGGGGACTCGCATCAGCGTTGTCATAGTCTTGCTTTGACTGTGACGTCCCGTGAATACGACGCTCGGAACCGGCTTCAAAATTCGGTCAGCTGACGGAGCCCTGAAGAACGCAGTGCTTTCCATTGGCTTCGCATCGTTAAGCAAGGTTCGGTAGGCCGAACGCAGGCGGTCTTTTTCGGCGGCGATTTTGCGATCTGCATCCGATAGATTGGGGTCGTTTTGGCTAGCCGCCCACGCGATCATCGACGTCATCGATGTGCCAAACGCTTCCGCTCTGGAGTTGTCGCCGTAGTCAACTTGGACGTGGCAATATCGCATTTGCTGATCTGGGTTGAAGATGTAGCAAGGGCGAACGAACGAGCTTTTTCCGGGTTCGACTTGGTGAGTGTCCTGGTAGGTGACTTCATCATCGGCAGTCTTGACGACGAAGTCGTGTTCGCCAAACGGAACACGAATGCTCTCTTGAAAGCCGGCTTTCACGTGCCGCATCTTTTCACCGTCGACAAACACCGTGATCGTTTGGCCCTGGCCGTTGTCGATTACGACGGTCGCTGCAGTTTCTGGCTCGATGCATCCTGTGCAGAAGACAAAAATCGCCAGGCAGGCGACAAAATAGATGCGAGACGTTAGCGCAGGGATCATTAGTAGGGGCATGATTGGGCTCTCAGGAAGCAGTTGGGCATTTCCGCAAACCTAGGATGCCAGCAATCGAATTGCCGCCAGTTGTCCCATCGTGCGTTGCCTGCAGTCCTATGCGAGGGCCGCTTGAATCGACTGTAACGATTCTAAATAGGGCCCCGTAGATCGCTGCCCTGAGATCCTGAAATTTGCATTCATCGAAATGCGAGGTCTTCTCGGGGCCCGAGAAGACTTCGCTTGGATGCGAGTGAGTTCGTTACGCGGCGGTCTTCTTTCGCTTTCCCTTGTTTTGCTTTTTCGGCTTGGGCGGGTAAGGAATACCGTTGATGTAGTTCATCCGGTCCTCGATGTCTGCTCCGCTACTCACCGGATCGAAGTCCGTCACCATGACGCGCAACCGTTCGTCAAAGAAGTCATGAAACCAGATAACACTGTTTAAGGTTTCCGTCGCAACGATTGCGTTTTTCGTCGTGTTCACGATCTCCCGCAGCGTTGGTTGGGGGTTGATCACGCGAATAGAACCCAGGAATTCTGCCGCACGTACACGAACCAACTCGTCAGTGTCGTTCAGCAGCGGCTTGACGGATTCGATAAGCGATTTGGCCTTGTCGCCAAATGCCGTGCAAACCATCGCTGCCCAATAGCGAGTCATCGCATCGTCTGATTTCAAGGCCGATCCGATCTGAGGCGATGCTTCATCAAATGGTAGCAGCATTAAGTCAGCGATATCCAGCAAGCCAGCGATCGCGTCTTTGTGAGACTGGCCAAATGCCACTGGGTTTTCCATGGCATTAGCAGCCAAATAGCTTTCGGGGTAAACGCTCAAGTCTGGCATGCTTCGCATCCGTTGCTGCAGTCGACCTCGCAGATCCTTTAGCGTTGCAGCGTGCTTAGGATCGTCTGCAAGATTGACTACTTGGTGCGGGTCGGCTTCACAATCGAAGAGCATTTCGGCGCTCTTCCGCTCGAAGAACTGTTTTGTTGGCCCAGTTAGCTCTCCATTGTCGTAGAGGTCTCGCCACTCGACATACGCCAGCATTTTGTAGCGATAGATGTTCATCAGTCCGTCGGGCAGATAGGGCTGAAAACTGCGGACATATTGATACTTGCCTTTGCGGATCGAGCGAACCAGATCGTATTTTTCGTCAAAGCGATCGGCATAGCCGTAGGTCTCGTCGCGCGAGTTGACTTCGCTCATGGAGATGTCGTTGCCCAGAAACGGCTTGCCATCGACTTGGTTTGGAACCTTCACGCCAGCAAGCCGCAAAGTAGTGGGGCCGAAGTCGACGAATTCGACAAACCCATTTACTCGTGTGCCGTTTTCTGCATCAACAAGGTGCTTGAAATTGGCTGGAACACGAACCACCAAAGGAACGTGTAGGCCCGACTCGTAGATATAGCCTTTTCCTCGTGGAAGAACCCCACCGTGGTCGCCGAAGTAAAAGACGAACGTGTCCTCCAGCAGTCCATCATCACTGAGACTTTGGATCGTTTTTCCGACGATGTCGTCGATCGATGTCATGCAGTCGTGATAGCGAGCATGCGTGTATCGAAACGTTGGGGTATCAGGAAAACAGTCCGCCAGTTGAATCGTTGCTGGATCAGCCGAGGTCTTGTCGTTTGCCATCGACTCTTTGGAAAAATGCAAGCGCCCTTCGTGTGATTCAGTATGCGACTGCATGTGAAAGAAGGGCTGGTCGGATGACGTTCGATTTCGCCAATTTGCTTTGGCGGACGAATCGTCCCAAACGCCTTCGCCTTCGACCGCGTTATAGTCCTTCTTGCTTTGGTTCGTCGTGTAGTATCCCGCATCACGAAGATAGGCGGGGAACATTTTCAAGCCATCCGGCATCGGTGCCAATTGATAGCGTCGATGAAACTGCGTGCCGATTCGTGGTCCGTAGCAAGCAGTCGCCAGCGTCGTCCGTGCTACGCTGCACACGGGCGCGTTCGAGAATGCATTGTCAAATGTCAGTCCGTTCTTCGCCAAAGCTTCGATGTTTGGCGCGGCCGCACCGCCTTCAAAGAAGTGTTTCAGGTAGTGCACCGAATTGTCTTCCGACACGATCCAAACCACATTGGGGCGATCGGCCGCACGAAGGTTGACGGTTGCCAAGGCGGCGACGAAGATCGAAAAGAAGGTGGCTGTCTTTACCATCGTTTATCCAAAGAGGCGCAGAAAGTTGATACTCGCGTAACGATAAGCGAGTATTGCTGAAGTGGTGTATTGATACGCGATCCTAAGCTCTCGCGAACTTAGATCATACACCGTCGCAGCGTCCAAGGAACTGTGCCCACTGCTGCGTGTCAAACACCAAAGCCGAGTTGCAGCGGCATGCTTGAAAAAGGTCCTTGACCTTGGGCCGGTACCTCTCTGAGTCAACGACTTGCTGGTTATCCGCCGGTTTGGGTTCGCAAAACGGTAGAGCCAAGAAAGGGATTCGATCGAGCAGCTAGCGAAGCTGAAAAATGCAGCGTAACAAGTGCCGCCAAAGGCCCTAGGAAATTCACGATCAAGTGCAAGAAGTTCAGTCCGCTTTTCTTCGTGAATCCGGCAAGAGTAGCCGCGTATCCGGTTCCGGTGTCAAAGATGTCGTAACGGTAGCCATATTTGTCTTCGATTCGCCAAGGCCATCCACGATGCGATTCGACGACGTAAGCAGTGACCGACGCGTCAAGCACATGCGGAGGAGCGACGCCGCGATTCTCAGCGACGGCAGGGAGCGACGCAAGATACGCCGCCGGAATATTTCGGCCCGTCATTGCGGGCAAGTTGGTTGCCTTGATCTCAGTGGTGGTAGAGTCCATTGGGAGATTCGAGAGGGCGACGTAAATTGCGATAACCACGTACGCGGCAATCGACCATTTTAGTTTGATTTTCATTTCAATCGGCAAACGAATTGTGACCTATCCGTTGGCAGGATACTTGTGGATAGGCAGGACGCTCGTGGATAATAAGTGCGTTGAACCTTGTCGAAGGGACTAGG
>CAYUGI010000057.1:0-27915 GCA_964444105.1 uncultured Pirellulaceae bacterium | reverse complement strand
CAATGCCCGGCCGCTTACGCGTCACGGCTCACAAGAATCCGCTACGGCGTTGCCCTCCGGGAGAGTGAAGGCGGGAAAATCCGTTACTGCGTTGCCCAGGGGGAGAGTGAAATGCGTCACGGCTATTGAACAACTAAAAAGCAGCACGACGTCCAAGCCAGAGCGTAAGACATGAATGAAAAACGCAGGGCACGAGGTCGTCGCCCCTGCTATACCCCATGAAAGTGCAATGCCGACTCAGAATCGCGCTCCTGATCCTGGAAGACGCGATCGATTGTGTCCAAGTGAACTGTGCCCAATTGAACTGCGGGAACCTTGGCAGTCGGTTCCGAAACGAACGAGATATTCTCTACTTCGGACAGGTGCGAGCTGGTCAACGACAATTCGTCGATCACTCTATCGATCGAGTCAGCTGGAAGCGGATTTGCTAAGAACGCGTGTGAGAATTCACCTGAAGCAGTCTCATTGCGACGGTTCTCGCGATCCCGTTGCAACTCGTTAATGACACGCAAAGCATCATCCGGCGTCAGCGCGTCGTCGCGATTCACATCGACAAAGAAAGGAGAGTAGGAGGTCGCTGATGGATCGGATCGGCGAAGGGCGGCTGCTTGATTGGCAAGCGCGTTTAGAACCGAGAGGATATCCGCAGGCGTTGTACTGCCATCACCGTTTGTGTCTGTCGGATGCAAGAAGTTCGCAGATGGAAGTCCAGAAAGTGCCGCAGCACCGGCAGATGACTGGATTTCGTACGTGCGACCTGTCGCACTGGAGGGAAAGACGACGGCGTATAAACCCGGCTTGCCGATAACCATCGAAACGACGCCATCGGCGTACGATCCGACATCTTGCACATCAGCGTCGTAGATGAGAACCGCGTCAGCCGATACATCAGGATCACTCGAGGTGACTGTAAGGTGAGTTGGCTGCTCAACACGCATGAGAATTGCGGTGGGTGCTTCACTGGCGGGAATATCATGCGATCCAATGGCCGTGTCCGTGAGGCTCACTCGAGAACGCAGGACGATTTGCTTATCATCATTCGTGATAGTTGCCGTCGCCGACAAAGTGCTCGTTCCAGGAAAGTCGTCGAACAGTGTCAACTGAAATGATTCATCTGGCTCAACCGTGAAATCGCCTGTTGCATTGACGGTCAACGTCTGACTTGCTTGGCCGTCAGCAAACGTTAATGTCCCGCTGGGAAATTCGCCGCCAAAATCGTCCGCATTCGCTGCATTGTTTGAAACACCAGCGACGCGATAATGGATCGCGGCAATACCGTCGACGCTGCTTGGTCGCGATACTGTGAATGAAAACGGCGTCGTGTCGTCGTTGCCTTCGGCAACGCGTTCGTCATCCGAGCTGATAAAAAAGGCAGAGGGTGAATTTACATCGTCGTTCAAAATCACGCCATCAGCTTGCGCGGTTTCGATTCGACCGTTGAAGATGGGGCCGGTTAATGTGACGCGAAAGTTCTCATTCGCTTCGATGATTTCGTCATTCTTGACCCAGACATGGATCGTCTTTGTCAATTCACCCTCGCCGAAAACGATCGATTCTTTTTGAAAGGTGCCATCGCGAAAATCGGTCGCGTCGGCTTCGTTCTCGCCAAATCCGGACTCTTCGTAGTGAAGGATCGTGCTGAGGTCGGTGTTCCCAGATCGAGTTACCAAGAAGGTGAAGATAGTAAATCCGTCAACGAAGTGCCCTTGTTCCTCGTCTTCGGCTAACACCGCGTCAAGCGCCGTTATCGAGACCACTGGAGGCACAGCAAAATCCGTCTCGTAAGCACCGATGTCAGGGCCGGCACCTTGTGGTCGCGTGACGCCTCGTTGGTCAGTCAAGCTACTGGGAACATCATCCGGCGAAACTCCAAGTCCGATCACAATGCTATTGTCGCTCGGTGCCATGGTTTCAGTGGGGCCACCATTGTCCTTCAACTCACCCAAGCTGGGATCAGCATCGACCAAGTCCGTTGCTTGCAGCAAATCAAACGTCGCGTTTGCTGCGTTGCCGAATAAGTTGTGTCCGCCACTGGCAACGGAACCAAAAAGGTCTCCATCGCCATGCGTCGATTCGTTCGCAGCGATGATCGAACTGATCGCAGAAACGACTCCAGAGACATTTTGGACTCCCGCCCCACCAACGCGTGAAGTGTTTCCCGCAATCGTCACGCTCTGAAGCGATACTGAACCAAGTTCGTTGTCGATGCCTCCACCGGTGGAAGATTTTGAATCGGTGCTGACGTTCAGTGCGATCGTGGAACGATTGATTGAAATCACTGCATCAGTACCGACGTTGGACAGGCCACCGCCACTAAGATCTGCTTGATTTCGAGAGAGTGTGGACGCTTCGATAGATGTCACTCCGGTCGATGCATTGAAGATCGCACCGCCACGAATACCGGCCAGATTGGAGTCCAAGGTTGTACCCGAAACGGTTAGGGTTCCCTGGTCATTGAACAAGCCGCCACCGTGGCGATCTGCCTTGTTGGAAGAGACGTTGCTGTTGGTGAGAGTGGCGTTGGCATCGCCACTAAGTTGAAGCCCGCCGCCTTGACCCGCGCTGACGTCTTCGCTGTCCAGCGTGGAATTGTTGGTTAGTTCAACATTGTCCAGCGTGGTCGTCGATCCACTCGATGCGCTTATACCGCCGCCGGATATCGATGAGTAATTGTCATCGATTGTGCTATTGATCACGGAGACCAAGCCACCACTATTCAGAATACCCCCGCCAAACCCGAGTGACCCGATTGTCGCGTTATCTTCAATTCTCGAGTCTGCGATTTCAAGCGTACCCGTGTTGTTCCAAACGCCACCGCCACCTCCGATGTTTTCGTCAATCCCTTCGCCCAACAAGGGCGTCGCACGATTATTTCGGATCGTCACGTTGCTGATCGCCATCGTTCCGCTCCCGTTGACGATCCCACCACCAGATTCTGCGGCGACATTGTCCACGACGGCGCTATCCCGCACCGAGGTAGTGGCATTGCCGCTAACGTAGATTCCACCGCCGCTGCCGTGGGGCAGTCGTACGTCCGAGTCGGAGTCTACGCCAGCGTTGTTGTCCTTGACCGTGACCTCATTGAGAGACAACATCGATCCCGCTGTTGATGCGATTCCGCCGCCGTTGCCTTTCGCGTTGTTACGCTCGACTAGGGTTCCCGATATCGTCACTTCACCACCAGCATTGAGAATAGCACCGCCGCTGCTCGATATTCCTCTCGCGTTGTTGCGGGCGATCGTTGAGTTTACGATCGACAACCGTCCGTCACCGTTGAAAATCGCGCCGCCTCCCTGCTCCGGGCCATCCCCCGTCGCTTCATTTCCGTGGAGCCACACGTCAATCAGATCGGTTCCTTTGCCTGCATCATCGACTATGATCCGCAACAACGGGTAGTCGCCAGCACTGAAGTCCGCATGGGTCGCGCCAAACGTTAGTGGATAACCGACGCTCTGGGTGCCACCTAAGATTCTTGGTGTGCCGCCGGGGTTACCAACCGAGTTGATGAAACCGGGGTGTTTATCGACGGCCGCGGATTCTGCCGTTCCAGCATTATCGACTGTCTGGTCAAAAAAAGCTGCATCGACTTCATTGTTCAGTTCGGTGCCAGCGTCCCAAACGTCCTCGCCTCCAACAGTGATGCTGATTCGATTCAAGACTCCGTTTTCGTCAAACAACGGCAGTTCCTGCGGGTCGTCGTTGGCGATGAACGCATCGTTTGACGGCATCACCATGGATGCGTAGGAGAAGTAACGGTTTTCAATCGGATCAAGCTGAAGCAGTGTTGCTCTTGAATGACGCGGGGGCAACGGCGCTTCCGAGAGTGTGGTTGCCACTGCTGTGGTTTGAAGAGCTTCAATCGCGTTCGCTAAAGGGGCCGTGTTTCCGTCTTCGGCCAACCGTTCCAGTTCCGTCGAAGCCGACTGGCCCGTGTCGAAGATGTCAAACGCACCATCATGGAAGGCACCAAATACAGGCGACAAATACAGACCGATGTCGGTCGGTGCATCCGCGGTCACAGCATTCTGGACAGAAAATCTCGCGATCGGGTTGCCGCCACTTTCGGTGTAGATGCCTCCACCCGCAGCAGCCGAGTTGAACGCGACTTGCGTCCCCACGACTCTTAGAATGCCAAGGTTGGAGACCCACAATCCGCCACCTTGATTGACTGCTGAATTTTCCCTGAAGACGCCCCTTTCGATCCTTCCGTCGACAAGGCCTGAGATGTGTACTCCGCCACCATTGCCCATGGCATCGTTCGGCTCGCCACCGTCAGTGCTTTCGCTGCCGAGGGCACTGTTTTCCAACATATTCACGTCAGTCATCGTCAGTTTGCCGCCCGACATTTCAATGCCACCGCCCGATCGCGCTGCCGTGTTGTCACTGAACCTTGTGTTTTTGACGACAACGTGTCCGCCTAATGAAAACAGTCCGCCGCCGCTTCCCTGTGTAGCCACGTTGTCGCTGAACTGAGTGAAATCGGTCAATTCCGCGGTGTCCGTTTCAGACACACTCACGTGGACGACTCCAGCGTCATTAAAGATTCCACCGCCACCCTGATCTACTTCGCTTCCCAACGCTCGATTGTGCCGAAGTACAGAACCATTCTCAATCGTTAGCCAGGAGGTTTCCGAGTTCCAAATACCGCCCCCTGAAGTCGCAGCGACATTGCCAGATACAACGCTTTGATCAATTTCCGTCGTCACATCGCCAGACGCATGCAAACCACCTCCAATCCCCAGCGTGGGTGTTCCACCGGTCAGTGCTCCGGAAACGTCATTACTGCCTAACAGTGACGAAGTGAGCCACAGCCGCCCTTCGCTAATTTCGAGACCTCCGCCTGATCGATTTGCACCGTTATCGGTAATCTCAGAATCTACGATGTCGATGTTGCCGTACGTGGAGTAGATTCCCCCGCCGCTACCTTCGTCACCGTTGGCCACATTAAACGAAACGACGGCGTCGACAACGCGAGTGACGCCACCATGGTTAAAGATTCCCCCGCCGCTACCACTGTCAGTGTCCGCCTCTGATCCTGTGGCGATGTTGTTGCCAACCCTGCCGCGATCAATCTCCAATGATCCGTTGCCTTTCCAAATGCCGCCGCCTTGTCCGCTGGCACTGTTTCGGGAGATCTGGCTATTGTTTAGTTTAGCGCCCGATCCGTCCGACAGGTGAATGCCACCTCCGAGTCCGGGCTCTGCCTCTGGACGAACTGAACCTTCAGAGTCATACGAGCCCGCCGTGTTATCGCTAACCGTGACTGTGTTCAATGTTGTCCTTGACTCTCCTCTTGCTGCGATGCCGCCGCCGCGATGCCTAGCAACGTTGTGCTCGATCTCGGTATCGGTCGCTGTGATCGTGCCACCAACCGTCAGAATTCCGCCACCACTACCAAGCGTTCCCAACGCGGAATTTTCTGCGATCAAAGAGTCGACCACAATGAACTCGCCACCGTCATTGAAGACACCGCCGCCACCATCGGTTTCTGCTGAACCGCTAGCAGTGTTTCGCGTGATCTCGACATTGTCGATCCTCAAATATCCAGAGCCGTTCCCAACACCACCCGCGCGACCTGTCGCCGTATTGTCCCTGACCCAACCGTCCGTCAACCGCGTCCGGAACCCCTGGACGATGTGCAGCCCGCCGCCGTTGCCTGGATTGGGATTCGCGTCGCCATTGCCAGCGACGTTGTTTTCAAGATGAAAAGATTCCAAGCCGACATAGGTGTTTCCGATTGCATGAATACCACCGCCATCTCCGTTGGCCGTGTTATTTCGGAATTGGGATATGTCGGAACGAAGATACCCGCCAGAGTTGAAGACACCGCCGCCACTACCAAGCATTCCTGAAGCAACGTTGAATTCGATGGCAGTCTTGTTTGTCGTTAGGGCGCCGCCGTCAATGAATACCCCGCCGCCGCCTTGATCAGCCGTATCACCCGTCGCGACATTGCCGGTGATATTCACCGAGCCTAAGTCCACATGACCGCTGGGGCCAACGTAGATTGCACCGCCGCTTTCTGCGTTACCGCCGGTGAGAGTCAAGTTGGTCAGGCGAAGAAACGTCTCAGCCGAAAACAGTCGACTGTTGCCACCAGCATTCAGCGTCAATCCATCAGCAGCATGATTGACTAGGTCAACTTTGTCCGTGATGCGAAATTCACCATGGATCACATCGATGGTCGTTCCGGCTAGGCTTGCAGCAAAATCGATTTTGTCCCTTTTCGATGAATCGAATTCGGCCGAATCGCCAGCGGGGACTGAGTTGACGGCTGCGTTCGTGTTGGCCGCTAGAATCGCTTCGCGCAGACTGACCAAGCCATCGTCGGCAATGACGTCGTCAACGGTATCAACCAAGTAGGTCGTCAAGACGCGACGAGCTTCCAAGGACTCGCAGCGCAGTGGTCGCGAACGAAAACGCTTTCGCCTTACGCTGCGATATGACTTCTTGGATCCCATCATTTCTCCAGCCAAGTGACTTTTCGCGTTGGAGGACGGTTGCCTTTATCGTTACCACTTAGAACACGCCGAACACATGCCCGAGCCTTTTCCTGCTGGTGTACAAGTGTAGCAGCAGGAAACGAGAGATGCGATTTAAACAGGGATCTATTGTGCAGCTTCGATAGAATCCGTCGCTCTACTCGCTGAATCCAATGAGCCGCGGACTTTCACGAAGCCCGAAATGCTGACCACGATTACGGCCAGCAGCACCAGCACCTTCACCCACTTTGCTCGGTTGGCGCGGATGCCGGCTAGTTTTTCGCTGCGTCCCACCAATGCCGACGCGAGGAAAAAGATCCCAAGCGCGAGTAGCATCTTCGTGCCGATCAGTGCGTGGTAAAGCCCATCGCCTCGGTGATTGGGAATGGCACGCACGTAGTTGTACAACCCACTGACGAGAAACAGCAGAATGCCGGTGTGTACAAACCGCTTCCACCGACCGTTGATTGCGGCGGCAAGCTGTTTGTGGGCTTCATCGGATAATTCCTTCGCCGACGGCATCAGCACCAACAGCGTAAAGATGCTGCCGCCCACCAATGTGATCGCAGTCAGTACGTGGACGATCCGAGAAATGATGTCGATGGCTAACATGGGGCAACGGCTTGATGCGAGTGCGGGGGCTGACAATTACGCGATGGATGTATCGCGAGTTTCATCGAACGAGTCAATCGCCGCTAGGACCTGTCGCCGATCATCGTGAATGGACAGCAGCTGACCGTAGGGATGGCCAGCGGAGAGATGTTGTAGCAGCGGGTAGACTGGTTTTTCTTCGGTCCAGTACTTTTTGCCCATGAATACCATGGGGCTAACGATCCCAAAACTCTTGTAGTGATTTTGGCAAGCGTCTTGGAAAATCTCTTGGATGGTCCCTGCACTTCCAGGCGTAAAAATAACGCCGGCCTTTGCGATCGCTAGCAGTCCTTCTTCTCGCACGCTGTTGGCAAAGTACTTTGCGATCGTAAGTGCGAACCGGGCTGGCGGTTCGTGACCGTACAACCAAGTTGGTATACCCAAGCTTTGGCAAGCTTCGCGATCCTTCACGGGGTACTTTTGGACGACTGCAAACGCTGCATCAAGCCAAGGTCCAATCGGATCATACAAGGCTGCGACGCCTAGCATTTCAACCGCGTCCTGCAACTCTTCTTCACTTCGTGTCGCAAACCAGGCACCCAAGTGCCCCGCCTCCATTGCCCCGGGGCCGCCACCGGTTGTAACCAGATAGCCCTTCTGCGTCAGAGTTCGCGCGATCAGTGCAACTTCTGCGTACAACGGGTCCGACCGTAGCATCGAGTGTCCGCCCATGATCGCGACCACCTTCTTGCCGTCGATGAACTCCTGCAACGCATCGGTCATGGCCATGTCGTGCAGGCGACGCGTGAGCGCCTCAGCGGCATCATCTGGGTTGGCTCCTACTTTGCAGAAGTGCTTGTAGATCTTGCCGTCGACTGTTTCGTTGTATGAATCATGATGGCCAGGCCGATAGTCGTCCTGCAGCTCTTCGGGCGTGTACAGAAGACCGCGGTATTTTGCAAAAGGCGTGTCAGGCACGTGCGGAAAGATCACAGCGCATGCGTCAAACAATTTCGATTGCAACCCCTCCGGGATCGTGCAGCCAAGAAAGACGCATTGGTACAAGTCCACGTTTTGCAGCTGCTCCGCGACCGACGTTAGGTCGATCCCCTGGAAGACTGCCCCGCGTACGCTCTGGTCGGTTGAAAGGTATTGCTGAAGTTTTTCAACGGTCTCGAATTCGGGTCGCATGGAGATTCCAACGGGCGGACAAAAGCAAAAAGCAACGCGCAAAGCAAGAGTCTAAACGAAAACCCGGTTGCATTGCATTGACGACTGTGATGATTGCACCGCTGAAACGACCGAGGTTGGTTTTTCGCTCTGGGCATCACATGAAAAGTCCCGCTTCTACTCCAAACGCGACCTAGATTTCGATTGGCACCGCGCTACTGCGGTCTTTGCCCGAACTCCATGCGATGCAATTTCATGAATCATGCCAATCAAAATTCCGCCGAGTATTTCGACACTTCCAGTGCCGAGCACACTCCGTGTCGAAACCGGATGCGTCGGCGTCGCGAGGCCCAGAAAGCTCAGCAAAGCAGCCTGATGTTCCGCTTGGTAATGATGGTCGGAATCGTCTTCTGCGTTCATTGGTTCTACAACAACCAAGATCCCATCTTGGCAAATATCCGCGACAACAGCGGCCGTTTCGGGATGTTTTTCAGCGATCTGGTCAAACAGTCGCAAGCGGAAAACACCAACGAGTTTGTCGCGTCTGATCAAGCGGAAACCAACAATTTGGCGAAGCCAGAAGCGTAGAAGAAGCCGGTTGCTTTAATCGTTGGACACGCACAAAGTGATCGCTGTTTGCTTGACGCCGCACCCGGGTCGTGAATAATCCGAGCTGAAGTAAGTTGGCTTAGCAATTTTTCTCGAGTGTTTGAAGCTCATGCGCGAACAGACGATTCAGCATCGCGTCCGCTACGACGAATGTGATCCCATGGGATTCGTGCATCATTCGATCTATTTGCAGTATTTCGAGATGGGGCGGACGGAGCTCTTGCGATCTTCCGGTGGTCGATACCGTGACATGGAGGAAGCCGGGCAGCTGGTGGTCGTCGCGCGAGTAGATTGCCGTTATCGAAGTCCCGCCAAGTACGATGATTTGGTGTCGATCTTGACCCGCATCGATCGTGTCACGGCAGGTAAGATCGTCCACGAATACGAAGTCACGCGCGGCGACGACAAGATTGTTGACGCCACGGTTACTTTGGCGGTGATCGATCGCGAAGGTAGACTTCAGCGTGTTCCCCAGGAGTTGATCGATCTGTACGGGTGAGGCGGTTGCTTCTCCATCAACACGGCATTCTCGCGTAAAATATCGGGCCCATCGAGATGACTTCCCCTTAAGCCTGTTTGCCTAAAGCCCGTGACTCGCTACCCGATTGATGATGCCGACTTACCGCGAGACCAAGAACAGCGACATACCGCTGACGCGGGTTGCTTTGCGACGGCAGGCGAACTGGACTGCATTGCCCGGATTGATGTTGTCGGGCGCCGCGGGGCTAACGGGCGTGACGGAACCAGCTATTTCCATCCGCCGCGAAGCCCGGGCGTATCGGGGCGACGTGGTGGCGACGCGACACAAGCCAAGCGCGGAAAAGATGCCGGCGAAGTTGACCTGCGATTGACTTACGCGGATGGGAGCGCTGAATCGGGACGTCTGCAAATCGTTGGCGTCATCGACACGGCAGACGATCCGCCAGCACGCGTCGATAACCCCATCCAAATCGGCCAGTCGGGCTATCTCTATATTCATGGAATCGGCGGCAAGGGCGGCAACGGTGGGCGTGGTGGAAACGGACAACCTGGCAGCAAAGGTTATCGCGGGCGAAACGCAACACGTTACTCAAACGGCGGGAACGGTGGTCCAGGTGGTAGCGGAGGCAACGCCGGCAATCCGACCGATGGGAAATCAGGCGGACACGGTGCCGACGTACGGTTGACCGTGGACGCAGACGAACAAGGATTGCTGATGTTGGCAAAGGGAAACCTAGCCGGCGGTGACATTGGTTTTGCGGGCGAAGCCGGACGAGGAGGGCATGGCGGAAAAGGCGGTGACGGTGGCAGCAGTTACCACTGGACGGAGACCAGAACCTATCGCGACTCGAAAGGCAACACGCGAACGCGGACGGTGTTCCGAAGCAACCCAGGAGGCCACCGCGGTCGTAAAGGAGCAAACGGTGCGTCTTCCTTCTACCGAGCCAACGATGGAAACCCCGGCATCCCCGGTAGGCTTCGGATCGACGTCACGGGAAAAGGCGGCCACATTGAACATTATCCAGCACCCTACAACTTGGAACTCGTCTCTTTCGACATCGCTGGCGAATACACAGTGCTGGAACCGGATAGTTTGGTCCGCGTTGATCGTTTAACGGTTCGGAATTGCGGCGGGATGCCTACACCGCCGAATTACGAAACACGGTTCTTTCTCGACAGCGATCAGTGGGTACATCAAGACAACCAGCACCTCTTCCTACGGCAATCCATACAGGCCGGTGAAACCTACACGTTCGACACGCAAGGGCTACTGTTTCGCATTGGCGATCATATTGTCGATCGACCGCGGCGGCGTCCTTTTCATCTAAAGCACTGGATCGATCCGCACGCAATGATGGAGAGCGGCATCCACCGGCCGTTTCGCCAATTTGAAAATGGAGAGCTTGCCAATATTCGGTTCCCCGTTGAGTTGACCGCGATCACTTGTTTGAACAGCCTTGCACCCGGTGAATCGACTCGCCTGATTTGGGCCATCACTAACGTGGGCACCGAGACCTTCGATCACAAATACCTGCATCGGGCCGTTCAGTCGACGATGAGACTATTGGGTGGCGACATGGACATGGACCACCTGAAGTTTTTTGACCAAGGCGACGATCCGTTCGATCTGCAGCAAGACGAATTGAAGATATCGCTTCGTTCGTTTCAGCCGGGTGAAGTACGCGTGTTTGAAACACGTGTGGGAGTTCGTGATCACGCGGAGGTTGTTTCCTACCAGGGGTTTGCTTTGGGCGTGCAACTGCATCAACAGCGTCCCGAATCAAGCCCTGAAAAAGAACAGTTTCGCTGTGTCGATTATCGCAAAGCGTTCATCCGCGTGGCAGAGAAGTATCTGCGTGAAGAAGGATCGCGGTTTCTTTTGGTGGCAAACCATCGCACGGACGTTAATGACATTGAACGCTGGACGCAGATGGCGGACTACTTTGGTAGCAGTTTGGATGTCTGGGATGTTTCCTACTACGGTTTTTTCGATCTCGTCCGAGCAGTTGAAAAAAATAAGTCGCTGTTACAGCAGTGGCGAGGCATGACGATCATCGTGCCCAACAACTATTACGAAACGCCTGCCGGCCAGACGGTGGCATTTCGTCAGTTGGCTAAAAGTCAGTTCCTGCAAGCCGCGGCCGACTACGACATCAATTTTTATGTCGTCGGAGACTCGCGAACGGGCGGCGAACAGATGCTGCAAACCGCGCTGGTGCCAGTTGGTAGTAATGAAACGCCCAGTCAACTTGCAACGCAAAAGGAGTTTTTGAAACAGATTAAGCGGTGGAATAAGTACATCGCTGGTGCCGGCGAAATGGTGGGGGATAAGACCAGGGAGGCCGCTAGCTTTGCGGATACCGAACTGGGAGCCGTCCACGAATTCGACATTAACAAACGCACGATTCTGTTCCAGCCGAAAAAGGAATGGCTGGAGTCACACGCCAAGCGGTTGCAGCGAAAACTCCAAAAAGAGGACCCACTTCATCGCTGGGTCGTCGTGCATCGATATGACACCGGCGACACAGACACGAACTGGGGTTTTTTTAAACGACGCAAAGTCGGCAAACTCGAAGCCCGGCGGACACTGGATTCGACCAAAGGATCTGCAGTTCTTTATGAAGTCGATGCAATTGATGTCGCGGACGAAGATTTCATCACCAGCCAGCAAAACAAGCACGGGATGTTCTTGGCACTGAAGTTTGAAGACAAGGTGGATCGCTTCATCCGATTGGTTAGCGAACGCAAATTTCCTCGCTACAGCGAAAACTTCATTGATCGACCTTTGACGGACGAAGAGATCGCCGATGTCGGCGAGGAACTCGTTGATTCGATTCTGGTTGATATCTACAACGAACAGCAGGTCGCGCGAAATAGCAAGACTTGGGGACGCGGCGGCGCACGCGCTCTGATGCCAAAACTGAATTATCTAGCAGAGCGTTCGCTCAACTACGGCGTCACGCATTCGCAGATGTTGGAAAACCCTGCCAGCATGGTGCTGCTGTACGACCTGCTTGGTCACATTCAGTGGATGGCAACCGAATCAATGTCGATTTGGGACCTAGCAATTTTTCCAACAGCATTTTTCAAACGCAGTCGTGCCGTATCGAAACACATGCTGAACCGTAGCGATCGTATTATGACCAGCATTTTTGGACGGCTACCAAGCTGGTGGGATAAAATGTCTGATCCAGGAGATGACTACGATCCGTTTGGAACAGCTCGAAAACGATCGCCCGACGGCATCGAACGGACGGAAGCGAATAGTCAGGTCGAACAGCGCAGGTCGGCCCTTCAAAAGCGGTACCCTAAGATGAAGGGATACCAGACAATTCAAGACCTGCCAGGATTGACGTACGATCCGGAACTGATGAAAGCGGGTACGCGAGTCATCGAAGGAAAGAAATACGACGCGATGGTTCGGGCGGAACGTCAGGCCGACCAAATGCGGTCTGAGACGGAACAGACGATCCGCGCGCAGCGTTCAGACCTGTTGGTACCCCTGGAACAAGCGACCACGATCAACACTCGGACACGCACCGTTTCGGTGTCGTCGTCTGCAACCACCGCTAAAAACGTCACTCCCGTCAGCGAGCCGTCAGCTACGTCTTAGAACTGAAATACACACAGGACCAATCAAGTGAACTTAAGAATATTGCTCATTGCCTTCGCACCAACCCTCTTCGCGTCGACGATTGCCCTCGCTGAGGTTGATCGCCCCAACGTGGTCGTCTTTCTTGTTGACGACATGGGCGTCATGGACACATCCGTTGCGTTCCTGACGGATGACAATGGCAAGCCGAAACGCTATCCACTGAACGATTACTATCGCACGCCCAATATGCAGCGGCTAGCAGATCAAGGAATTCGATTCAATCAGTTCTACGCGATGAGTGTTTGTTCGCCGACGCGCAATTCGATCATGACCGGGCAAAACGCGGCGCGTCATGGCACAACAACATGGATCAACCCCGAAACGGATAACCGGGGGCCGATGGGCCCAGACGATTGGAATTGGCGCGGCTTGCGAAAAGACACAATCACGCTGCCGAAAACGCTTAGCGAATCGGGTTACACGACCATTCATGTCGGCAAGGCACACTTTGGGCCCACCGAATTCGATGGCAGTGATCCCTTAAAGATTGGGTTCGACGTCAACGTGGGCGGGACCGCGATTGGGGCGCCGGCCAGCTACTACGGCGAGAAAAACTATGGCAACGGGCAGCCGAAACGAAAGAACCGCGCGGTTCCTCACTTGAAAGAGTATCACGGTACGGACACGTTTCTGACCGAAGCGCTAACGATCGAGGCGAAGAAGCGCGTTTCCCAGTGTGTTGATAAAGGTGTTCCGTTTTACTTGAACATGGCTCACTACGCAGTACACGCCCCATTCAACTCCGACCCGCGGTTTGCGGCAAACTATGCCGGTTCGGGTAAGCCAACCAACGCTCAGGCTTTTGCAACATTGATCGAAGGCATGGACAAATCATTGGGCGACTTGCTGGATCATTTGGCCGATCTGGGCGTTGCAGAAAACACGCTGGTCATCTTTTTGGGTGACAACGGTTCGGACGCGCCGTTGGGAAACCAACACGAGGTTGCTTGCGCGGCACCGCTGCGTGGCAAAAAAGGCGCCCATTACGAAGGTGGAATGCGCGTCCCTTTTATCGCAGCGTGGGCCAAAGCAGACAGCGAAAACACATTTCAGAAAGCCCTTCCCATTCCGGAGGGAGCACTGCAAACTCAGATGGGGAACGTCTGTGATCTGATGCCAACCATTCTACATGTTGCAGGGGTGGGCGTACCCAAGAGCCACACTGTCGATGGTGCTCCGCTGAACCGTTTGCTCACTGGCCAGCCTGATCCTGATCATGAGCAGTCTTTTCTGATGCACTTTCCGCATTCGCCGCACCGAAGTGAGTACTTTTCAGTGTTGCGTGATGGCGATTGGAAAGTGATTTACCACTACCATCCCTCCAAGCAATCTGATGGACAGCGCTACCAACTGTACAACTTGATCAACGATCCGTTTGAACAGTCTGACCTTTCTGAAAGTCACCCGGTCGAGCTTGTGTCGATGATGAAAAAGCTGGTGACGTCGCTGGAAGATCACAACGCTATGTACCCTGTCAACAAAGACCGCAGCGAAGAATTGCGCCCGGTCGTGCCGGCAGCGGTCGAGAAGTAGGGCTTGCAAGAACGCTACTGCGTCCGACTCTCCCAGGAGAGAGTAAAGCAAACACCAACGGTTAGCGGCTTCAGGCTTTGGCGAGAACCCTCTCGCGATCACGGATCGACCTGCACAGTTGCAGGTGCTCTGCCACCGTGATCGTGGCCGTCATGTTCATGGCCTGGCAAACTTTCGATCAACACTGCCAATCCGATACCGATGAACAATGCTGTCGTGAGTTTCAATCGGTCGTGATCGTGGAACGCGACCTCCGGCAGTAAGTCCGACAACGCAATGCAGATGAAAAATCCCGCCGAGATTGCTAAGCCCCAACCGAGCACCAGTGAGCTTTCGTCCAACTGGTTGACACCAAAATAGAACAGCAGGGCTCCGATCGGGCACGCCAAAGAGAATGCGAGATTCACCAAGTTTTGCTGTCCGGGCGACCATCCGCTGGTTTTCATCGTTGATGTAATCGCGAATGCATCCAAGGGCTTGTGCAAGGCGACCGCCAGAAAGGTTCCCAAGCCAGCAAGGCCTAACCAAGCTCCGTGATAGTGTTCCGCCAAAGCACTTGCCGCCAACGCAACGCCATCAACGAGCGTGTGCAACCACAATCCGAAAAGCATTCCAATCCACCCTAGCCCTTTGTTTGGAGCAGCCACGGCATCGTTGGCATCGGCAGTGTGATCGGAGTCGTGATCGTGATCGGAGTCGTGCGAATGCCCGTCATCGCCGTGGTCATGAATGTGGTGTTCGTGGCCACAATGAGCATGCTCGTCGTCGCCCGTGGGTCCATGATGATGATGTTCGTAGAACGCTCGCAGCAACAAGAACATTGCCACGATTCCCACCAGTGCCGCGATGCCTGTGCTGCGTGGCCCGAGAACTTCGCTGGCATGCGGAAGCAAGTGCAGTGTCGCGATCCCCAGCATCAAGCCGCCAACAAAGCTCATTAACAACTGCGTTCGCAGGTGGGTCATTCGCATCATCGATGGCAGGTGACCGCCCCCGACCGAAGCCAACACGATCAAAACGCAGTAGACGAATAGCAGTGGCTCTATCGCCATGAAGACTTCAGGGTAAGCGGTACAAAACGTGATACGGGCCGCTTATCGTAAGTGATTTATCGTTTTTGAGTAGTCCAGCCTAGGGCTCTTCGCCTGGAATCGGTCGTCCATGAGGATCCGTATCTGGCGCATCGGTGTCCCGATCCAGGCGATCCCGCAGTGGTCTATCCGTGAAGTGCTCGAACCGCTCAGCCTTGTCGTGAATTCGGTCCGCTTCGGTGCTCGTTTCCACCACCAGGTACTGTTCCCACAAGCGGTGAGAGCGAACCAATCTTCTGCCGCGTTTTTGACCTTTCTTTGTCAATTGCAACACATCCTGAGCAGCAATTTCACCACGTCGCCGCAAGAGTGTCAAAGCAGCTGAGAGTGTCCACGAGCTGGCAAACAAGGTTTCAGCCAAATCACTTTGTGTCGGCTTCGGGGTTTCGCGTTCTTCACATCGGTAGAGCATCGCGACAATATCGTCGCACAAAATACGGAATGATAAGAAATGCCGACGGAGCCATTTCACAAGCACGCCGTGTTTGGGGCTAAATAATGCGGCTAGCGAGAATAGCGTGCCAGCGGAAACCGCCATCATAGACGCAGTCGTCGTGCTGCTGAAACCGAACCATCGCGGAATGATAACGGCGGAACCGTGTCCCAGTACCGCCGACGCCGCGCCAATGATCACGCTCAGCACGATCATCCACGCCAGCCGATCCGTCAGCATGTAGGCCGCGGCCGCTGGCACCACAAACATGGCAACGACTAACACGCTGCCGACACTTTCAAAACTGGCTACGGCTGTCAATGAAACAAGCACCATCAACAGGTAGTGCATCAATCGAGCTGAAAAACCCATTGTGGTTGCCAGGGCCGGATCGAACGACGAAATTTTGAGTTCTTTGAAGAACAGCACCACGAACGATAAGTTCAGCAGTGTGACAAATCCCAGTATCACGGCGGCTCGGGGCACCTCGTTTCCCAAGAACGATACAGTGTCTTCGGCAGTCGATTCGATCGCGCCAAACAACACACAGTCGGGGTCCAGATCAACATGGTCAGACGCTTGCACCAGCAACACCAGCCCGAGCGCAAAGAGCGACGTGAACACAACCCCCATCGAAGCGCCTTCATCGACACGCCCAACCCGGCGAATCCACTCGGTGAAAACGGCAGTCAATATTCCAACGATGATCGCGCCGATAAACATTGGCAAACTGCTGCGACTTTGACTGATCAAGAACGCAGCAGCGATACCAGGCAGCACCGCATGTGTGATGGCATCGCCCAGCATGCTCATTCGGCGTAGCACCAGAAAATTGCCAAGCAAAGCAGCCGATACAGCGCAAAGGATTCCGACCACGATTGGCCAGCCGTCGAGTCGCCAGGTCCATACGATTTCTGCAAGCATCATGCGCCGGCTCCTTTCGGCATCGCCGGGCCATCGCTTGAATCGGAACTGGAATCGACAGACGTGCCTAAATCGTGAGGACTACCGGGGATCCTGACCATCATCTTCTGTTCTTCCAGCAGATCTTCCAGTTGGTCGACGATCTCTGGGCCCAGCACATGTTCGATGTCATCGGCGCCTCGGTCGACCAAGCCGGGTGCTACGTCTGCAAAGGCAATTAAATACATTTCCCAAAGACGATGCTGCCGAGTCAGCCGTGCCGCTTCGACGAAGCCCGATCGCGTGAAGTAGACGTTGTCGTCGGACGTCCGAATCAATTCGTCTTCTTCTGCTGATCGGATGGTCGGAAGCAATCGCCCCCATCCCCAACTGCGTGCTGGCAACAAGTCGGCGACGGTCACAAATGCCTTTGAATCGAAACGCGTGCTCTTTTCGCCAGCCGGCATCGAATTGGGTTCCAGGTTCTCGTAGATCGCTCGGAGTAAGTGTTGGCGAGCGATTCGCCGATTGAGTCGACGCCGACGGAAGCCGCGGATTACCACGCCACGTGACGTACCGAACATCATGCTGAGAAAAAAGAAGAACGAACAAACCAAAACGATCATTGCTCCGGATGGCAAGTTCGGAAACACCGCGCTGAAGGTCGCTCCGGCAACGCAGCCTACCGTACCAATGATGACGCTGTACAAGCTCATCCGCCAAAGTACATGTGTCCAAAAGCGTGCTGCGGCAGCTGGGATCACCATCAAGGCGATCATCAGAATCAACCCGACAGCTTGAAGGCCAACGATCGTGATTAAAACGACCATCGACATTAGCACGATATCCAGCCAAACAATCGGAAAACCGCGCGAACCAGCAAACGCTTCATCAAAACAAAGGATCTTCAGCTCCTTGAACAACGCCAGGCAAACGACGATCACGGTCGCCGAAGCAGCGATGATCAGCTTGGCATCGGCGCCGCCCATCGATGCCGTTTTTCCGTAGATGAAGCTCTCAAGCCCCGCAGCCGAACTACCGTTCATTTGCTGGACGATACCCAGCAGGGCAACGCCGCCGCCAAAAAAAACACTCAGCACAATCCCAAGCGCCGTGTCTTCTTTCAAACGCGTCTTGTTGCGTATCCAAAGAATCGCGACAACACCCAGCAGTCCGCTGGCGGTTGCTCCAAAAAGCAAATACGGAAGTGCTTTGCCATCCAGCCCCATCGCACTGGCGATGATGAATGCCAAAGCGATACCCGGAAGGCTAGCGTGGCTGAGCGCATCACCCATCAACGCACGTTTACGAAGGAGTGTGAAGCTGCCAACAAAACCCGCTCCTGCGCCGAGAACCGCGACGCCCAGAACAACGATTCGGGTGTTGTAGTCTTGTAGCGACAGGACACGTCGCCACTGTTGCCAACTTGGCCAAGGCGTGGGCTGATCCGCAAGAGAGTCGGCGGCCGATGCAGTGGTTGCCATCATGGCAAAGACAAGCAATACCATTGCCGCACGGAAAAGCAGTGCAGGTGGCTTAGCGAATCCACGCGGTGTCTTACGCTTGGGAAAAAGCCCAGCTTTTACTCTCCCTCCGGGAGAGTCGAGCTTTCGCGAGGAGAGGGCCAGTTCGGATTGGCAGCATTTACGATACTCCATAGCGAATTGCCCTCTCCGGCCGCTACTGCGTCCGACTCTCCCGGCGGGAGAGTGAAGTAAACGCTTGCGAATCACCACGCCAAAAACAGCTCTGCCTCTGGGAGAGGGGAAGTCAGGGGGATTTCCAGAGCCACTACAAAGAGGGCTGAGAGATGAAGGCACCTTGCCGCAACACTGCGTCATAACGTCTGCTCCCGACGACGCATGGCCTCGGTCACCTCATCCAATAGCGTTAGGCGACCACCGTACGTCTTTTGCAAATTTTCGGAAGTGAACGTGTCTTCCACTGGACCGTGCGCGACGATCCGCATGTTTAGCAAAACGACGTGATCGAAATATTCGGGTACGGTTTGCAGGTCATGGTGAATCACCACAGCAGTCTTACGACGTTCCTTCAAATCTCGCAGGATTTCAACAATCGCACGTTCCGTCGCCGCGTCCACTGCCGCGAATGGCTCGTCCATCAGGTACAGGTCAGCGTCTTGCACTAAAGCTCGTGCAAGAAATGTCCGCTGCTGCTGGCCGCCGGAGAGCTGGCTGATCTGCCGGTTGGCCAGGTCCGCGATGCCGACTCGGTCGAGCGCTTCGAGAGCGAGATCCCGATGCTTCTTACGCACCGGGAAAAACCAACCAATGTCGTCGTACAGCCCCATCGTTACGACATCCAAGGCGCTGACGGGAAACTGCCAATCGACACTTTCACGCTGCGGTACATAGCCAACACGTTTGCGACTATTGGCGTACGTATCACCAAATACCATCACACGGCCGGATGCTCGCGGGATCAAGTCCATGATCGCCTTCAACAGCGTGCTCTTGCCGGCACCATTGGGGCCAACGACGCCAATCAACTGGCCTTCGGGCAAATCGAAACCGATGTCCCAGATGACCGGTTTTCGATCGTAAGCGACGGTTAAGTCGTAGACGGAAAGCGGGCACTGCGGATCGACGCTGGTTGGGTCGTTATGTGAAGTCGAGGAAGAAGGTGTGTTCATTCCTTCTCCTCGCCACCCGAGTCGGCTGATAGCTTGCCGCCAAAACCGGCCTCAGGAGCATCACCGCCTAAAGCTCGCGTGACGGTCGTAATGTTGTGATCGAGCATGCCAACATAAGTGCCTTCGTAGGTGCCGCTTGATCCCATCGCGTCGCTGAATAATTCGCCACCGACGATCACGTCGTGGTCGCGACTCTTGGCGCCTTCAATCAAGGCCTTAATGTTTTTCGGTGAGACGCTGCTTTCTACAAAGACCGCAATCACTTTGCGATCAACCAGCGTATCAACCAGTTCGTTAATTCGTTGCACACCCGCTTCTGATTCGGTCGATAGGCCCTGAACGCCTTGCACTTCGATGTCGTAAGCATTGCCGAAGTAATTGAATGCGTCGTGAGAAGTCACCAACAAACGGCTATCTTTGGGGACTGTCGCAAGTGACGTCAGACCATAATCATGCAAACGAGCTAATTGCTGGCGATAGGCAGCGGCGTTCGCCTTGAATTCATCGGCATGATCGGGATCAAATTCTGACAACGCCTTCTCCACCGCCCCAACACATTGTGACCAAGCACTGACATCCATCCAAACGTGTGGATCGGGATGCCCTTCAAAGCCTTCGGGCGTCTTCAAGATCGATTCGTCAATCAACTCGGTCACGGCAAAAACGGGCTGCTTTTCTGCCATCTTCTCAAGCGTGCCGATCATCTTCCCTTCCAACATCAGGCCACAGTAGAAGACGATATCGCCCGACACAATTGTCTGCATGTCGTCTCGAGTCGCCTTGTACAAATGGGGGTCCACACCCGACCCGCAAATTTGTTCAACCGAGACACGTTCACCACCAACCTTGCGGACCAGATCAGCCACCATCCCTACGGTGGCAACTGCTTGGATGGGGTATTCACCAGAGTAGGTGTTCGCCGCAGCCGCCGCAGTCGATTGCGGCACGCTGCTGGAAGGTTTGCAGCCTGTCAAAACCAGCAAGACGCTTGCTGCAGCAGCGACGAAAAACACGCGTTCAGACAAAAAACACGTGGAGCGGAACGAGCAGCCAAAAACCATTGGTAAACCTTCAGGATGAGCAATTGAGATATTTTAGCCATGGCTAAACTGAGGGGAATTGTAGCCATTGCTAAACTTTTCACAAGGGGATACGGTGATGGGAGCCATGTTGGACAGTCGGTTTTCGCCGGTGGTTCATCACTCCCTTCAAGCACCCCGGCAGAGCTTCGTCTGTGAATCAGCCATCCCGCGCCATCAAGAACCCGTTTCGTCGGACGCGCAATGATCACGCCCAGGAAACGGCCGAGGACTACGTTGAAGCGATCGAAGAGATTTTGGATGGCCAGGAGACTTGTCGAGCCAAGGATTTGGCCGAGACTTTTGCCGTGAGCCACGTGACGGTGCATCGGATCGTTGCGAGACTTCAGCGTGAAGGGTGGCTCGACACGGCTCCATACCAGCCGATCACTCTAACAGCCAAAGGGAAACGGCTGGCAAGAAAATGTCGCCAACGACACGAAACCGTCTACCGCTTCTTACTTTCGATTGGCGTACCGCCCGAAGTGGCAGCCATCGACGCCGAAGGCATCGAGCATCACGTCAGCCAACAGACACTTGCGAAGTTTGCGGAAGCGATTGAGTCCTAGCCCGGATTGTTCATCAGCGCACGCTGGTGTACCGCCTTTAGGCGGCCTGTAACTGATCGACGCCGACTGAAGCCGGTACACCATCGCGCGCAGTCCTTTTTCACAGCAATTGGCATAACAATGTGAGGACTGTGACTTGCGTTACAAATCGGTCGTCGTACGGCCGTGCATTCATAATCCGTTGCAGCTTCTCCCGAGATTCACGTCGCCGCTGGCTTGTCTTTCTCATCCAGCTGAAAATCATGGGAGCGCCAAAGACCGCCAACCCTGCGAGCAAAACTTTGACGATCGTCAATGCAAACACGAATCTGTTCCAGTCAAGTACTCACGCATGCCCAGCAAATAGCCAGAGCAAATAGCGGCATCCCTAGCGAGCCGTTTCGGTGAATCGTGACTCACGGACCACGGTAACTTTGATTTCGCCGGGGTAGGTTAATTCCTTTTCAAACGCTTTTGCGATGTCGTGGCAAATCGAAGCGGCACGTTCGTCGTTGGCTTTTCCACTATTCACGATAACGCGCAGTTCACGCCCGGCGCTAATCGCGAAGGCTTGCCGCACACCATCGAAGCGTTTGGCAATCGACTCCAATTCTTCCATCCGCTTCACATAGCGTTCCAGCGATTCACGTCGCGCGCCGGGTCGACTGGCACTGCACGAATCGCCGGTCGCAACGACCATCGTGTAGGGGTGCTCGGTAACGATTTCGTCATGGTGTCCAAAGGCGGCATGAACGACTTCGGGCGACTCACCGTTTCGCCTCAAAATATCGGCTCCAATCTTGGGGTGGCCGCCTTCAAGTTCATGGTCGGCAGCTTTACCGATGTCGTGCAGCAATCCACATCGTCGTGCAAGATCGCCGTCCATACCCATCATTTCAGCGATCATCCCCGAGATAAACGCTACTTCGACGCTGTGCCGCAAAACGTTTTGGCTGTAGGAAGTACGGAAATGCAGACGTCCCAGCAGTTCGATCACACGTTGCGTCAAACCAGGGACGTTGACCTCATCAGCGGCTTCGCGCCCTTTTTGCAGGATAAATTCATCGATCTCTTTCGTCGTTTCTTCGACGACTTCTTCGATTTTTGACGGGTGAATTCTGCCATCCGCTAACAGCTTGTTCAGCGACTGACGCGCGATCTCGCGGCGTACTGGATCAAAGCCACTGACGATCACAACACCGGGTGTGTCATCGATTATCAAATCAATGCCCGTCGCTTTTTCAAAGGCACGAATATTACGTCCTTCGCGACCAATGATCCTCCCTTTCATATCGTCCGTCGGCACATCCACACTGCTGGTCGTCGATTCGGCAACGTGATGTGACGCGTAACGCTGAATCGCGGTGAGCAGCATTTCGCGACCCTGGGCCTTCACCACATCAGCCAGCTGCTTTTTGTGCTTTAGAACTGCTGACCCACGTTCGTGTTCCAGTTCCGTCTCCAGAGCGTTCATCAGCTGCGCGGAAGCTTCCTCGCGACTCATTCCGCTGGCCTTCTCCAGCACCAATTGCTGCTCGGAGCGAATCGTCGCCAACTGCTGGCGTTCCTCTTCGACCGTTTTTAGTTTTGTGTCCAACCGCGTCTGGCTGCTTTCCAACCCCCGCTGTTGTTTACGCAAATCGTCTTCTTGTTGACGCAGGAGTTCCTCTCGGCGATCGATCTTTTCATCACGTTGATGAACCTTGCGTCGTTCGCGCGCAAGTTCTTGTTCGCCCTCCTCTTTGACTCGGAGGGATTCTTCTTTCGCTTCGATCAAGAGTTGGCTCTTGAGCGTCTCGCCTTCGCGATTCGCTTCGTCCAGTATTTTATCGGCGCGTTCTTGCAGCCGAATTTTACGAACGGAATCCTTCCAACGCTGGTAGCCGATCATCAGCACCGCGCCTGACAAAACGCCAGCCATGGAATACAGCAAAAAGATATTGGCTTCCGCCACCAGGCCCGTGGTCGCGAGCCGATCGATCAAATTCATATGCTTGTCCTCGAGGAGGAGGACGCCAAAACCACTGTCGCCGCGCCAAACTGTCAATCAGTCTGCATTCAGGATTTTCCGACTCTCTTACATTCTGGGGCAAGCCGCCCTGGTAGGTTATCGAGTGACGAATCACATTTGACGACATCCTGCCCCATGACAATTGTTCAGGGGCGGATGAGAAGCAAGAAAGATGTTCAAGCTGGGACTCGGCCCAATCGACTTTCCAGACGATCGTTAGAAGCCAAGTCCACATTGCAAGAGTCCGCCAAGGATTCGTTTTCGGAAAAGAAAGAGGGACGATGTGCCGACGCGACTTTGCGAATCGAACCAACACAATCCAGTTCAATTGTGCGGTTCACGGCAAGCAGCGAAGGGTGATTTTTTTGTCCGGAGGAGATTGTTACGCTTCAAGGTAGGCTGCCGTCGGTAACGACACCCCATCAGGAGCGAGGTTACCACAATTTGCTAGCTCTGTTGGGTTGCTCAGCCCAGCGACGATGCTGGAAAGCTGGAATATACTGCTGCTGCCAAGTAATGATCGCCCCAGACTGGCATCATCGCCAAAACACGGTATCGCAGCGTTGCTTGGCTGCCAAACTGTTTTCACCCGAAAGAAGATCCGTTGGACGACCATACCGCACATCCCAGGTCTGGCTTGAAATCCACGTCAGGCAATGCGAAGCCAGATTCAGGAAAGTGGGATCAGTTGCTCCAGTCGATTGTGGATGACTGGCCGGTACGGAACTGGAGCAATGTCGGTGTCGTCGTCGCCTGCAGCGGCGGAGCGGATAGCGTAGCGTTGGTTCGTGCCCTGCACGATATTCGACGGCTGGCGGATGAGGCCAATGGTTTTTTGGTCGTGGCAAATTTTGATCACGGCATTCGCGGCGAAGCGTCCAAAGCCGACCAGGATTTCGTCACGCAACTGGCAAGCGATTTGGGAATTCGTGTTTGTACCGAAACGGGCACTGGCGCGAAGTCGGACGAAGCGAGCTTGCGTGACCAGAGATATGGATTCTTGTACCGAGTCGCGGCCCAAACCGGTTGCCGCTACATCGCGTTTGGCCACTCGCTAGACGACAATGTCGAAACGGTTTTACATCATCTCATGCGTGGGACTGGCCCTGCTGGGCTTACCGGTATTCCGCAGTTTCGTTCCGCCGATAACCATTCGATTGTCAATGATTTCGTGATTGCCCGCCCCCTACTAAATGTTGGGCGAAAATTCATCCGCGATGCGCTTCAGCAGATCCAGCAGACTTGGCGCGAAGATGCCAGTAACGCTGACACGGAATACCAAAGAAACTGGATTCGTGCCGAACTGATTCCGCTGATTCAAAGTCGATTCCCAGATGCCGTTGACGCGATCGGTCGCGCGATCGAGGGGCAAGCTGATTGGCGAATGACGATTGAGTCCTCGGCAAACATCTGGATCCAACAGAACGTCTCACAAAGTCCTTTGACGATCAAACGCAATTCAGCTCATGACGTTTCAATCGCGATTTACGCTTTGCAAATGATCTGGCAGCAACTTGATTGGTCTCGAACTGCAATGGGCCAAACGCACTGGCAAAGGCTTGCCAAAACAATTCGCGAACATCATCCCGAGCGTTACTCATTGCCCGGAGATATTGACGTGGTAGCAAGCGAACTTTCTGTCGTAGTCCAGCGCAGCCAACGCAGCCGCGCGTAGTTTTTTGAGCTAAAGAGCGTGCCGATGGACGATTATCGAAAACCGAATTGACACGGCGTCCTGAATCTACGGCCCAATCGTCCAACTGTCATTATCGCGCTGCGCGTTGACGTGCAAGACACCCTCGTTGTTATACACAACAATGTCATACGGATCGCCGCTCGGCACCCAAAGTGAAAATGCGTTCTCGTTGTTACGAAGCATGACTTGATCGAGTGCAATCGAATTGGTGGGTTCACCTTGTTTGACCGCTGCAACGGCGATGGGCCGATCGGGAACGTTGCAGCTCCCAACGATCTTGACCTTCTTGCCAGAAAACAAAACCGTGCGATTTGCGGGAGCGATACTTACGTCGGGGGGATGAACCAGGATCGCATCCACGCGTGGCAAGTTGCGAAAGCCCACATCAGCTGAAGGAGGCGGCATCAGCAGGACAGGCTCGTCGAAGTCACGTTGGTCCTGCAATCGCTCAGCAATCGCACGGTACTCGTGTGCATCATGCATCGCGGACCATTGCCAAATCGTAAACGGCTCGATTCCGGTTTTTTCCCACAGGAGCGAAGCCAGCCAGCGTTGGCCCTGCGGCGTCGTATGCTTCAACACATGCGCGTGCCCGGCATGAACAAACAATTTCGTTTGTGGATTGCCTTGAAACAATCCGGCCAACTTAGTCGCCGCGTACTCTTCGCGGCTTTCGTGCGAAAGCGGATTGAAGTCGTACCCTAACAGCTGGAAATCAAGATCGATCGCACGTCGTATCACGTTTCCAAACTGCGGGTCACTGGTGTAAAAGCCGGATTTTGAAATTGGAAAGCCGCGTTTCTTGAGCGTGTCACCGGATTCGCCAATCGCTTCGGCGGCATAATGAGTAAACCCTTCATCAGCAAAAAACGGGAGTGTTTCTCCAATCATCTCCCGAGTCTTTGACACAAAGTGATCTTCCATGACCATCACAATTTGCTCGCGACTTGCGATCTGGGCTATTCCTTCACGCCACGGAACGACGGACAATTTCAGCTGGTCCTCGTTCAGCTTTACTGGCGGCAATTCGTAATCGGGAAAGAAGTCCATCTCACGAACTTCATGATCACGACCAAGAATCGCCAAGCTCCATCCAATCTGCTGCCGATTGAAATTACGATCATTCTCGCTATCAGCATTGCTCTGGTTCTCCAGATATTCGATCGTCTGTAGATGAGCCCACGGGGGCGTGTCGCGAGAGGAAACGAAGTACCACGCGAAGGCAGACATCGACAGCAAAATGACAACGAGGATCACGACGATCCGGCGAAATGCCTTGCTGCTAATCAGTCTTCGATACATCTTCTGAGTCTCCAGCACCGGAAAGCCATAGGCCAATAAACGAATTACCCCAGACACTGAGGGTCAGGCTGTACGGGAACATCGCTTCTACAATCCTTCGGTAGTTCGCCATCGATGCGTAGGTATTGGGCTGATCGACAAAAAGTCGCACAATTAGTGATGGCACAATGATCGCCACCACCAATCCCGCTGCATTGCACCAGATCACCTTCCTGCGGTGAGATGGCCGCACGAAGGGGAACAAAAACACGCCAAACGCGGCGATCATCGTGACGGTAATGGCGGGAGCATCGCGAATGGACCAAGCAGCGATCGTAGACAGGATTGCAAATCCGATGCACGCCCACACGGTTTGCCGCGAATTTACCTTGCGAGAAGAAGGGATGTTCGTCGGTGGACGGTAGGGATTCGTCATGTTGCTTGCCAAAGCTACGGCAGGACTTCCACGGTGATGGGATGCGAAGTCACTTGGCCATCGACGTTTGCGGTCAGGAAAAACGATCGCTTCCCCGGTTCCGCGCTGATGTCGGCTGTCAAAAAGAACACGCGTTCGTTGGATTCTTTTAAGACAATCAATCCGTTTAACCCAATGTTGTCAACGTAGACGCCGGCAGAGGTGTTGCGCCCCGCGAGTTCTTTGCCAAAGCTGACTTCTTTGGTGAAGTCCTTTTTTCGATCGATCACAAGGCGAGCCGACGTCGTCTCGCCGCGGCGAACTTGTAGCGTCCAGTCTTCGTTCGTCTTCGATTCTCGCTCGTTTGGTTGGATGGATGGAATCACGCTCGGCCGTTCGCCAAGTTTTAATTCGCCAACCGTGCCAACTCTACGTTCGACTTTCTTGCCGTTGACCATGGCCCACGCGATCACATCTGGCTTGATGCTTCCTTCCCAGCTCTCGACATCTTCGCTCACCCAAAGTGTGCCAGTGGCATAGCGCTGCCCCGCTTCGATAACCAGGGGCGTGTTTGACCGAATCGAAGCCGGTAGTCCTGGAATCTCGAATGTAACGGGACCGTCAAATCCGTCGAAGCGATCAATTCGGACCGTAAATTCTCGTCCCGTCCCACGACGAAGCTCTCCCTTAATGGGATCGATTTTCGCCGCGTAGGTTGGTTTGGCTGGTCGAATCTTCAGGCCGTAGCCGAATGTTTCGCCACCTGCGCCGCTCGTATCGGACACTCTCGCCGTAAAGACGCCGTCATGCGGAGCTTTAAAAAGCACGCGGCTACTCTTGCCTGACAGACGCATCGGGTCATCGTCGTTTTGGAAAGGGATGTCGAAAACAGGAAGCCCGTTGGCGACGGGTTCTTGCCCGGGAGCCAGAGGTTCGACCACGTAGGCAGGCTCGCCAAGTGCGTGGGTCGTGTTCGTGGTTCCAAAGTAAGTCCAGCGTTTTCCTTCGCCAGGATAAACATTGAATCCACTGTCAGGCCCCCGCGGGTGCATCCAAAGACGCGTGACCTCGCCACCGGAGTAAAAATACTGTTTCAAGTTCATCTCTTGCCAATTGAACACTCGGAAGTCGTTGACTTGGTCGCTATTCTTGCCTCGGAATGTGAAGTAGGAATCTCGCACGGCTTGCAATCGCACCTTGATCACTGGCTTACCCGCGGCGTCCAGGATGGCGACGATCGGATCGACTGGGCTCTTTTTGCCTGGGTCTGCATCGATCGCCCAAA
>CAYUGI010000056.1:23878-27938 GCA_964444105.1 uncultured Pirellulaceae bacterium | reverse complement strand
GAGCCAGGATGGACTTTGCAAAGGCAACTTTTGAAATCGAGCTATCACGCCGCTACCCTCAGTGAAAGTTCATATTCGCAACCAAACCGCGCAACGTCAAAACTGGCGTTTCGCGTTATAGGAAGCGGCTCGATTGCATGCGTGGATGAAGGATTCCGGCTAGACTCACCGCTTGCACTTTCGCAAGCTGAGAAGCTCTGCAGTTGGCCCAAACTCGTTGATATTTTTGGATCATGAAATCCCTTACTTTTGTTGCTCTGCTCTTTTCACTCTGCTGCACCTTTGAAGTTTCCGCTGATCGTCCGAACATCGTGGTGTTGATGGCCGATGACATGGGCTTTGCAGATTTGGGTTTTACGGGGTCCCAGGACATCCGGACTCCTCATTTGGACCGGCTTGCCGAAAGTGGCGTGACTTTTACCAACGGGTACGTGACGCATCCGTACTGTGGCCCGAGTCGCGCGGGGTTGCTTTCGGGGCGTTACCAACAGCGTTTCGGTTTTGAAACCAATCCTGCTTATGACCCATCGAATCCGTATCTCGGGATTGATGTTGATCAAAAACTGTTCCCAAAGCGACTGCAGGAAGCCGGTTATCTCACGGGTGTTGTTGGAAAGTGGCATTTGGGTGCGGCAGCACCCTTCCATCCCAGCAAACGCGGGTTCGACTATTTCTATGGATTCCTTGGCGGAGGGCATGACTACTTTCGCATCGATTTGCGACAGCCTGTCAAGGAAGCGTACCTGCAAGCTTTGGAACGAAACGGCAAGCCTGCCGAATTCGAGGGTTACTTGACGACAGCACTGAGTAGTGACGCGGCCAAATTCGTTTTGAAGAACGGCAAAAAGGACGATCCATTTTTTCTTTACGTCGCGTACAACGCACCGCATGCCCCTCTGCAAGCACCCGAAGAAGCGATCGAGCGATACTCGAATATCAAAGAGCGAAAGCGGCAGGTTTATGCCGCCATGGTTGATGTGATGGATGACGGCATCGGCAAGGTGATCGCGGCATTGGAACAGACGGGTGCACGTGAAAACACACTCGTGTTTTTCCTAAGCGATAATGGTGGTCCGCAATCGACTCCCAAACAACCGACGAAGTGGAATGGGTCATCAAACGGTGTGTTCCGTGGTGGAAAAGGCGACCTTTACGACGGTGGCGTTCATGTACCGTTCATTGCTTCGTGGCCTGCGAAGATCGCAGCAGGAACCGTGTACGACAAACCAGTGATCTCGTTGGACATCGCTGCGACAGCACTTGAGTGTGCCGAGGCTCCGAAAAGTGCGACGAATGATTTGGAAGGCATCGATTTGATTGCCGCCCTTGAGGGCAGTGCGGAAGCTGTGCCCCATGAATTCTTGTATTGGCGAGAAGGTGGTCCGAACGCGAGGTGGTCGATTCTGTCGGCAGACCGCCACAAGCACGTGCAGAACAAAAAGGATGGTTCACCCGAGTTGTTCCATTTGCCTGATGATGTTTCAGAAGCGAGCGACAAGTCCGGGTCGATGCCGGAGAAAACCGCCGAGCTTCTTGGCCACTGGAGAGCTTGGGATCGGTCCAACGAGGAGTCGCGAATCGGTGGTTACAAAGAATATCACGGACTGAAGGACCAGTTCTATTTGGACTCCATCCCGGCCAAGGCGACCGAGGCTGGCTACCAACCCAAGCCGATCCCGACGTTTAGAACAAAATAGTTTTTGTCGTTAAGAATTGGTGTCCATGGTCGCGGCGAATTCGTTGCGAACCGTCGGGCTGGCATCGCTGCTGGTGTGCTGCCGATCCGATGAATGGCGTGTCCACCATCGGTCCGCGTCTTCGGAATCCCATCTGCCAAAGTCCTTGCATTTCTGCAACCGCTGGGCGAGTTCGCGTGCGGACTGAGGTCGGCGCGAGCGTTCTTTTTCCAGACAAGCCAGCAGAACGCTTTCGAGATCCTCTGGGACGCTGGCATCGATTTTTGAAGGCGGCTTGGGGACTTCGCTGATTTGTTTTCGCCGGAGATCTTCAAAGGTCCCTGCCTCGAAGATCGTTTTGCCAGTCAGCATGAAGAAGCCCACAGCTCCCACCGCGTACAAATCGCTACAAGCATCCACTGATCCGGGAGCCTGGAACGCTTCGGGTGACATGTAAAGCGGAGTGCCGGCCATCTGGCTTTCGTTGGAAGCATCCGCGTTTTTCGCGATGACCAAACCGAAGTCCAAAACTTTGATGACATCCGATTGGCCTCCTCGCTGATTGACCATGATGTTGGCCGGCTTGATGTCGCGGTGCACCAATCCTTGTGAGTGTGCTTCATAAAGCGACCCGCAAATTTGGTTCAGCAGGTAGATCGTCCGAGCCGCAGACAGTTTGCCATATTGGTCCACCAGATCCTGCAGTTCGATGCCATCAAGAAACTCCATCGCGTAGTAAAAGACTCCTTCGGGCGTCCGTCCGTAGTCGTAAACGGCGATCGTGTTGGGATGGTTTAACCCGCTGGTCGTTTGGACCTCGCGCTCAAATCTTGCGATCGACGTCTCGCTAAGTTTATCGTGGTCCAGCAATTTGATCGCAGTTTCGCGACGCAGCATGGCGTGGTGGCCGCGGTAGACCACGCCCATCGCACCTTGGCCGAGTTTTTCTTCCAGCTTGTATTGCCCCAGTTGCTTGGCTTCGATTGCTGCTTGGCGTGCTTCGCGCTGAAGTCGTGATGCGACCACTGCAAACGCAAATAGCCCTAACGAACTTACTACCAGCAGGAACATCAACGTCCAGAACGCTAGCTTCAAAATCGTCAGCGGGCGATAGGCTTCTGCGACGTCGGATTCGGTCGTGATTCCAAATCCGTATTCTGGCAACCAAGTCCACGCACCCACGACGGGTACTCCGCGATAGTCGTTGTAGCCATCCACATCGATATCGGTTCTGCCAGCGATGGAGCTTTCGGCCATGCGCGTCAGCGGCAGTTCCGCTCGGCGTACATTCGGCCGCAAGCCTTCGGTCATGTTCACCCCCGGGTCACGCACTTGAAGATTCAGTAGTGACACAGTGCCTTCATGATCGGGAAGCAAGCCAAGCAGAATCAAATCGTCGTCAAATCGACTGTTGGAAACCATGACGCCCGCTTTGTCGAACGCGTAGGTTTCACCCGAATCCCCGATGCGACCGAGTTGCAAAATACGCGTGAATTCGCGATCGGGCCGAATTCGCATTCCCAGTACGGCAATCACTTGGAAGTTGTCGTCACGTATCGGAGCTGCGCAGAACATCGTTGGCACTCCGGTCTTGGACTTCCCACTATTGTCCAGCAGGCTCGTTTCACTGCGAAAGGGAACCGAAACAGTAGGCTGGCCATCAAGTGCTCGCGCGACCCATTCGCGAAACTGATCCACTGGGTTTCGGCTGATCAGTTCCGCTTGAGTCGACGCCACGATTTCGCCGGTGTGGCTGGCAAGCACGAACCCGGTGTAATCGTGTGAACTCATCACGGGCGCGACGACTCGCGCAAACTCGATGCGAAGCTGGTCGATTGCTTTTGACTCCGATCCCGAAGCCTCAACCAAGTGGTCCCCTCTGGCTGCCAAAATTTCATGCGTCAGCTTTCGCACGCTTGATTGGTTTGCTAACGATTCAACATTACTTTCCTGCGACGCTAGCCAGGTCCGCAGCATGGCGACCTCGACATCTCTCAAGGTCTGAAGTTGCGAGCGAAGGTTTTCACGCATCGTCGATTCGATCGCCGAATGAACACCCCAGGCGATGATCGAGAGAATCACCAAAGCGATAATCGGCCAAATCCAAAACCGCTCTTTCAACTTCGCAGTCGTTCGATGGATCGTGCGTGTGAATGACGAGCCACGAAAGGTCATGTGCCCGCGATTGTGTTCGGATCCTGTTCCTGAACTTGATGCGTTGATGGAGGGAAGGCGTGTCATCGAGACGATTAGGCTGAAGGCGCGAAACTCCGCACGGAAGATTCGGAAACGAAGAGATGGAACCGATGATAATCGCTCCGCTCTGTTGAACCCGACGAAAATCGCTCCGCTCTGTTGAACCCGACGATAATCGCTCCGCTCTG
>CAYUGI010000056.1:0-23778 GCA_964444105.1 uncultured Pirellulaceae bacterium | reverse complement strand
AACCCGACGAAAATCGCTCCGCTCTGTTGAACCCGACGATAATCGCTCCGCTCTGGCGTTTAAGAGCTCCAGCTCGACGTCACCGGATTTGCCTGTCACCGGATTTCGCTGCAAACGGAGTGACACGGAATCTTGCCAGTCCCTCGGAAACGCCTTTCCCCAGAATGGGGGCAACGAAATGCTGCGGTCCGTTCGTCGCGTTAGCTTTGCAATTGCAAAGTGCGGTTGTCGATCAGTCGGGTGCTTCCCACGAAAGCGGCGATCAGTGCTACAGCAGACTGGTTGATCCGCTCCATCGGCATCAGGGTCTCCGCATCTACAACAACGGCGTAGTCAAGTCGATCAACCACATCGCCTGCGTTGCTGTGCGAACCTGTGGCATTTGCGACAGGGCTACCACCCAGCAAGATGTCTCGCATGATCTCCTGCAGCGTCTGGCATTCGTGCTGCCCATCGTTGACCGCATCTTCCGCCGCTTGCAACGCCGTAGAAAGCAGCAACGCACGCCTGCGGTCGTTTTCATTTAAGTATCGATTGCGGCTGCTCAGCGCCAATCCGTCGGTTTCGCGAACGGTTTCTCCAGCAACAATTTCGATGCCGACGTTGAGATCACGGACCATCGCTTGGATGACTTTCAGCTGTTGATAATCTTTGCGGCCAAAGAACGCGTGGGTTGCTGGCAGGATTTGAAACAGCTTCATCACGATGGTTGCGACGCCACGAAAGTGCTCAGGGCGACACTTTCCTTCCAACGGGATCGCGACGTCGGGCGGCTGGACAAAGGTCGATGATCCGGCCGGGAACATTTGCTCCGCTTGGGGCACAAAGACGGCGTCAACGGATTTCTCGCGAAGGAGCTTGCAATCCTGCTCGACCGTTCGCGGGTATTTGTCTAGGTCTTCGTCTGGCCCGAATTGGGTTGGGTTCACAAAGATCGTCGCGATGGTCTGGTGGCATTGCTGCCGGCTCAGTTCCGCCAAAGACAAGTGTCCTTGGTGCAGTGCTCCCATCGTTGGCACGACGCCAATGGTTTTTCCGGCCGATCGGCGTTCGTAGACCCACTGCCGCGCGAGTTCGGGTTCCGTGATGATTTGCATGACGAACTAAATTTGGTTTGCCGGAAGTGTTGTCGAACGTGATTTTGATTTGGTTTCTGTGGCAGGCGCAATGCCCTGTGCCGCCTGCTTCAAGCACCCCCTCGATCGCCGTGCGGAAAAAGAGAGAACCGCGGGCGGGCGGCAGAACGGAGTCTGCCTGCAACAATGTCGCAGGCACAGTCCCCGTGCCGCCTGCCTCAAGCACTGGGCTGTTCTGGTGGCAATACCAGAACCGCAGACGCGCGGCAGAGCGGCGTCAGCCTGACACGGGAATCAAATCGTCGTTGACGTTGCTTCGTCCAACACATGTTCGTGAACATAGATCGGCAGTGGGGGCGAGAACGTCACGGCAACGGCGATTGCGTCGCTGGGTCGCGAGTCGATTTCGATCACTTCTCCATCGGCAGTTCGCAGGCACAGTTGCGCAAAATACGTGTGCTCGCTCAAATCGCTGATGACAACGCTTTCGACCGTCGCACCCAGCGAGTCGGCCACGCGGACAATCAGGTCGTGCGTCAAAGGTCGCGGAGGTTCGTACTCCTCTTTGACGCGGCGATCGATATTGGTTGCCTCGAAGATCCCGATCAAGATAGGGAACTCGCGGTCGCCATCGACTTCTTGCAAGTAGATGACTTGATTATCGGTCAGCTCAGAAATAATGATCCGAGCAAGCTGCATTTGAACAGGCATGAGCCAGGCCACGTGAGTGGAGCGAGGGGAATTGGAAGCGGTTCGACAGAACAACCATGCGTCCGTAAGTGCGACGCGACAAGTACCCAGATTGTAGTGCCGCGCGTCGCACGATTACACCACCTCGCGGCACGCCATCGGGAACAAAACAATCGTGATGGGCTAATGGGCCGAGCGGACCAACTCTTCAAACTTCAGCTCCATCTGAGTGTCACCGGCATCGCCGCCCAGTTCTTCGTACATTTTGCTAGGTTTGATGTCCGCACTATTCTGGTACTTTTCGCTGCAGTACTCAGTGGCTTCACCGACCAGTGGCGAGTAATAGATCTGACAGATCTGCATGCCCGCGTAAATTTTGACAGGCTGCACGACGTGCATTTCCAGCGTCCAGGTGCCGCAGTAGCCAACATCGCCAATGCTGCCGCCTGGGTTGATGAATAGTCCAAGCCGTCCCAGAGAACTGCGGCCTTGGATCATTGGCACCAGTTGATGGGTCTCGGTCGTTTCGACCGTGCGGCCCAAGTAAAGTTGATTGGGCTGCAACGTGATTCCTTCGTCGGGAATCTCCAAACGCCGGTAACGGTTGGGCGACGCCGCGTCCAAAACCACTTCTTCGTAAACCAACAGCTCGTGGTGAAGCGACAAGTTGTAGCTATTGGGATTCAGGCGATCTTCGGAGAACGGGTCGATCCGAACGTCACCCTCAAGACGCCGTTTGATTTCTTCACCTGAAAGAAGCATTGCGTTGGTGGATCCTATACAACAAGCAAAGTGTCGACTTGGCAGTGTCCCAGCGTGACTTCCGCTTTGATTCTCTCCCCCCGCGGACAGAGAAAGCGGCGGAAATCACACTGGGATGCTGCGAGCCATTAATAAGGTGAACTGAGTGTTGGCCACGCGAATGACCCGACGCCAAGATTGTCGCCGCTGGACCTGCCGCCTGTCAATCATTTGCTATCCCACAATCGGCTGGCTGCTTGGTATATTTGTTGCTCGGGATCGGCTGTGACGAGTCGGCACTATAATCAGCCAAAACACGACCTTTCCGACTAATCAAAAAATTCTGGGCAACGACCACTTAAAAAAGCGACAAGTCAATCACATGAGCAACATCAATCCCTACGCCGCAGACGCTACTCCCGCAGCGTTTGCTGAAGAATCGGCCCGTGCAGCGTTCATTCGTCGAACTTACATGCACGTCGCGGGTGCGGTTTTGGCATTGGTGGCGCTGGAAACGGTGATTTTCACCGTCGTGCCCGAAGAAACCATGTTCGGCCTGGTTCAGAAAATGTCCGGCATGGGCTGGCTGCTCGTATTGGGAGCCTACATGGGTGTCAGTTGGATGGCGCGTTCTTGGGCGACCAGCAGCGTCTCCCGCGGCGGTCAATACGCTGGGCTTGGGTTGTACGTCGTTGCCGAGTCAATCATTTTGCTGCCCCTGTTGTACGTCTCGATGCGGATCGACCCGCAGTTGCCGCTGATGGCAGGCATTATTTCGGTCCTGTGTTTTGGCTGTCTGACTGCCTTTGTGATGATGACGAATATCGACTTGGCGTCTTGGGGCAAATATCTGGCGATCGCGGGGTTTGCTGCTTTGGCTGCCATCGTCGCGGGAATGATTTGCGGATTCTCGCTTGGACTGTTTTTCTCGGCCGCCATGATCGCCTTGGCATGCGGCTACATTATGTATGACACGTCCAACGTGGTGCATCACTACCACACCGATCAGCACGTGGCTGCATCGCTGGCGTTGTTTGCTTCCTTAGTGCTTTTGTTCTGGTACGTGTTGCGGATCGCAATGATGTTCGCTTCGGACGATTGATTTTTCATGTCAGACATCGACAACGTCACGCAACTGCCTGACGATTTTGACGGTCGAGTGCGCCTGTTCCCGCTTCCGGAATTGGTGCTGTTTCCGCACGCGATGCAACCGCTGCATATTTTCGAGCCACGGTATTGTGAAATGTTGGCCGATGCACTGGCGCACGATCACCTGATTGCAATGACAACGTTGACCGGCGGCCCCACGTCGATCATGGACGGACAAGCTCCGATCGCTAGCACCGTTTGCTTGGGCAAGATTATTTCGCATGCGGAAACGGACAATCAGCGACACAATATTCTGTTGGTCGGTGCCAAGCGGGCGAAGATCGTTCGCGAGCTGGATACCGGACGCCCGTTCCGCATGGCGGAAGTCGATGTTCAGTCGGACATTTATCCGCCCGCGGGAGCCGAGTTCCGCGTCGCGCTAAAACAGCATCTACTCACTACGTTCGGAAGCGTGATTCCGCAAACGACCAACGTTCAGCAAAATCTGTACGAATTGATGGCCGGTCAGATGGGGCTCGGTCCAATCACCGATATCATCGGCTATTCACTGCCGTTTGGGATTGAAGACAAGTTGAAGCTGCTCGGTGAACCGGATGTCGATCGTCGGGCACATTCATTGGTCAAGCTGCTCGAATCCGGAAAGATTCAGGTACACAGCGTGACCGACGAAGAGCAGTCACTGGATAACGTGAGCGCACCCAACGACACTTTCCCACCACCGTTTAGCTTAAACTAGTTGGGCGTTGTGCCAGAGTCTTCGCGTGGTTGGGTTCGTAGGTCTACCACGTTCATTCCAGTACCGCGAAGTGATGCGACTGCAAATAACGCGAAGCGCCAGTTTTGATATTGCGCCAAATCGCCAGAAACCTATTCTTGCGAAGTAAATCACACGTAAATTCAGCGTTTTCAAACTTCATTCTCCCTATGGGAGAGTCGAGCCTTAGCGAGGAGAGGGCCAATCAACTATCTCAGCTCAAACCCGTTTGCTCCGCGCATTTCCCTCCCCGGCCGCTACTGCGTCCGACCCTCCCGCAAGCGGGAGGGTGAAGACTCGCGCAACATCAAAAAGCGCCAGCGAGCGGCCGGTAGCATGTGCCGCTCGCTTGCGCTTGCCTGCACGTTTGCGTTTTTATTCGGAACAACTGCGAGCAGCGACGATGCAAAATCGCTTGAGATGCTGGTTGCGACCTTGAACAAGGTAGACGATTCGGCGGTACACAACGCGATTCTGAAAGGCATGATCCGTGGTCTGGAAGGTCGCAGGAATGTTGCGCCGCCCAACGGATGGAAAGAACTCAGCAAGAAGCTTGCTGCGAGTAACAGCCAAGCAGTTCGCCAGCAGACGCTTAAGCTGTCGCAGCAGTTCGGCGATCAGCGAGCGATCGATGACGCAATTGCCTTGGTCAAAGATCCGACCGCGGAAGTGGATCGGCGCAAATCCGCGCTCGGCTTACTGCTAAGCCAACGGAATCGCCAAGTTGCTGAGTTGCTTGAATCGCTGATTGACGAACCAGCGATGCGGATGGACGCGATTCGTGGATTCGCAGCGGTTGAAAACGCCAACGCTCCCGCTCTGCTTTTGGGACGATACAAACGATTGAGTGAGTTGGAACGGCGAGCGGTTGTCGAAACCTTGGCATCGCGACACGTGTACGCTGAATCACTGCTAACCGCGATCACGGCCAAGCAGATTTCTCCAAAGGAAATTCCTGTTCAGGTGGCTCGTTCATTGCAGGGTATGTTGGGCGATCGGTTCACCAGACTTTACGGCGATGTGAAAACCATTGCGGTTGATAAGAACAAGACGATTCAGCGGTACAAGAAACTTTGCACACAAAAAGCGATCGCTGCGGCCAGTGCCTCGCGAGGTCGTGTGGTCTTTGCCAAAACCTGCGCTGCTTGTCACGCGATGTACGGACAAGGCGGCGCGGTGGGGCCTGACCTGACGGGATCCAATCGGGCGAACCTGGATTACATTTTGCTAAACAGCGTCGCCCCCAGCGATGACGTGCCAGAAGCGTACCGCACGGTTTCTGTGCTGACCCAAGACGGCCGCGTGGTCAATGGTGTGCTGGCCGAAGAAGACGCGTCGCGGATCGTCCTGAAAACGGCGGAACAACCACGCTTGGTGATCGCCAAGGAAGACATCGAAGAACGGAAGGTGTCGCCGCTTTCGATGATGCCCGACGGCCAGTTGGACCAGATGGAAAAGCAGCAGGTGCTGGATTTGATCAAGTACCTACGAACAACCAAACAAGTGGAGATGCCAAATTGAATGCCAAGCAAAATAGTTATCGTTTCAACCACCGCGTTGTCACTGTTTTGATCTCGTGTTTGGTTTCGGTAGTGGCGATTGCCGAAGATCCACGCAACGAATTGCCTAAGAAACAGCATCGCGATAGTGAAGCACCGTTTTTGGATCCGTCCCAGGCGGTCGCAAAGATGGCGATCCCGGATGGTTTTGATGTTCAAGTGTTCGTGTCGGAACCGGACATCGCCGAGCCGATCGCATTTTGTTTCGATGATCGCGGCAGGATCTGGGTGCTCGAGAATTTCAACTATGAAACTCGACGTCAAAATTCAAATGACCCTGTCAGCCGAATCCAGATTTTGGAGGATACCGACGGCGATGGCGTGATGGACAAGAAGAAGACGTTTACTGACAACCTGACTTTCAGTTCGGGAATCGCTTGCGGGTTTGGCGGTGTGTTTGTAGGTTCTCCGCCGAATCTAACCTTCATTGCCGATGCGAATGGCGACGACCAGCCCGATGGTCCACCAGAAGTATTGATGGATGGCTGGGGCATGCGAGATCGTCACGAAACGCTGAACAGTTTTATCTGGGGACCGGATGGATGGCTGTACGGCTGCCACGGTGTGTTCACGCATTCCAATGTTGGCTATCCAGGAGATGACGATTCGCAGCGACAATTCATCGATGCAGGAATCTGGCGTTACCATCCGGTTCGCAAGTCGTTTGAGATTTTCGCTCGCGGGTTGTCCAACCCATGGGGATTTGATTTCGATGACCACGGCCAAGGGTTCGCAACCTGCTGCGTGATTCCGCATTTGTTTCATGTTGTGCAAGGAGGCGTTTACCACAAACAGAGCCAGCCTCACGTCAATCCGTACATCTACGACGACATTAAAACGATCCGAGACCACAAGCACTTGTCGGCGCACGGTGGAGCCCGTTTTTACTTGGCGGATGCGTTTCCGCCGAAATATCGAAACCGGCTGTTCATGTGCAACATCCATGAACATGCTGTGCTAACGGATGTGATGGTCCCCAAAGGCTCCAGTTTCATCGGCAAACACGGCGACGATTTTATGCCAACGAATGATCTGGCGTGGGTCGGGTTCAGTGTCGAAACGGGACCGGAAGGCGGTGTCTATATTTTGGATTGGCACGACCAAGACATCTGCGGAAACGCGATCAAATTTCCCGATAGCGGCCGAATCTATCGGATCATGCCCAAGGATTCGCCAGCGAAGACAATAAAGAATCTTTCGGCAATGAAGGACGAGCAATTGGTTTCGTTGCAAGAACATTCCAACGACTGGTATGTGCGTCATGCCAGAACGATTTTGCAGCACAGAGCGGCAATCGGAACGCTTGAAGCTCAGTCCGTTCACAAACAACTCCATGAACTGTTCGCTTCGGCAACCCAGTCGCCGAAAATGCTACGTGCTCTTTGGGCGTTGCATGTGACTGGTGGGCTGAACGAAAGAAAACTCATCGACTTGCTCGATCATGCTGACCCGCACGTCCGTGCCTGGTCGATTCAGTTGCTGAGCGATTCGAGTAGCGTCAACGCTTTTCAACCGGATCGAAAGCAGCAGAATTCCTGGTCGCCCAGGGTGCTCACGCGTTTTGCAGAGATGTCGCATACTGAAACGTCACCGGTCGTTAGGCTCTACCTTGCCTCGGCGGTGCAACGGATGCCCTTCAAGAGTCGTTGGCCGATCTTGGCTGGATTGGTTTCGCATGCCAGCGATGCCACCGATCACAATCTTCCCCGAATGTACTGGTTTGCGCTGGAGCCGATGGTGCCGCAGCATGCTCAGAAATCGCTGGACTTGGTCGTTGCCGGTAAGATTCCTTCCTTGCAAGAATCAGTCGCACGGCGATTGGCAACCGCCAGCGGAGAAAGCAAGTCCGTGGTCAACCTGAAGAACATCGGGCGTTTTGATAAGCTGATCCAAACGGCGGCAAAGGGCTTTCGCGTGCGTGATGTTGGTGAAGGTGGCGTGGTTGCGCACCCCGTCTTTCGCAACGCGACCGCCGTGCAGACTCACCCAAAAAGCAAAGACAAACCCTGCGTCGTACACACAGGGCAGTACTTGGTTCCAAAGGAAAAGACGACGACCCTCAAGCTACGCGTCAGCCATCATCCTCACGGCGATTGGGAACTTCGTGTCGTCGTCAATCGCAAGCTTGAGCAACAGATGATCGTGGGTCCGCAATCTGTCGGCGACGACGAGTGGCTTAATGTGGCAATCGACCTAACGAAATACGCTGGGCAGCGAATCGACGTCGCTCTTGAAAACCGAGCCAACGACTGGCATAACGAATGGGCCTACTGGAATCGCGTTGAGATTGTTAGCGAGTAGTGATGATTTGACTGTAGCAGGCAGACTCCGCTCTGCCGCCCGCTCTGGAGCAACGAGGTATTGCCAGGCGTAGGCAGGCGGCAGAGCGGAGTCTGCCTGCTACTATGCGACCTATGCAGGCGGCAGAGCGGAGTCTGCCTGCTACTATGCGACCTATGCAGGCGGCAGAGCGGAGTCTGCGTGCTAATATGGGACCTCGGTTTTCAGTTGATTGATGTCAACGTGGTGGGCTTCAACCAAGTCACATTGCCTTGTGTCTTGACAACATGGCCTTCGACTGCGATCTCGTTGCCCTCGAAACGATCCTCGTATTGTTTGGGAAAAAGTTTGTGGGCTTCTTCGACGACGATGACTTTTCCGTCGTTGGTTTCGATCGCCAAACCGAGTTGGTCAGGGGATCCGAGTGGCTTGATTCCAAACTCGCACGCCGCACATCCAGTGCGTCCCACCAAACGCACTGCTTTGGATGAAGTATTCTTCATGCCGGTCTTGCCCATCGTCGATGTCGCTTTGACGAATTCAGCCGGTGACTGACGAAACATCTCGGCTTCCTTGGCCGACGGGAACAAGTAACGCAGACCGTCGTGGATCACCGTGTGGTCAGCGGATCCGGGCACATGCTTGCCCATTTTTGCGAGGCACACGACACATTCGCCGTTCAATGCCAAGTCTGTGTTGAGGAACGCATCGGGTGTCGCCTCGAACATTTTGCGTTCTTTGTCGCTGGGGAACAGGTAAAGGCGATTCTTGTAAAGTGACGAAAACTGAGTCGACCCAGGTACACGTTTTCCCATTTTGGCGTAGCAAACGATGCAATCTCCGTTCAATGCGGGCACGAAAGACTCGGGCGAAGCATCAAATTTTGCTTTCACCTCAGCAGCGGGAAAATAGTAGTCTTTGCCGTCATAATGGGATGCTATTTCAGGTTTGCCTTTCTCCCATTTTTTCATCTTGGTGACGCAAACCGCACAGTAGCCGTCCAGGCCAACTGCAGAGTGGGCGGCCTTGGTCATCTCCTGGCCGTCAGCGGAGGAGAGCGATCCGAGGGAAACAAAAAGGGCACTGGCGATGGCTGTAATCACAGCGGTTCGTCGATTCGTCATGGGAAGCTTTTGTTTGAATTTGAGTTGTTTTTGGGCGGAAGAGATGTCGCAATTTGCTTGGCGGCACATCAATAGTGCACCTGCGTTTGACGTGTTGACAATGAACATCTTCCCCACAGACCCGCCACGATTTTTGTTTCACGTTCGTGTGCATCGATTAGCGCGTGGTCGATCGCAGCCAACCATCCATCTCGGCCGGGCTCATGAAACCCGCTTTCTGCGCTAGCAACATTCCATTCGTGGAGTACAGCAAAGTCGTTGGAAATCCCTTCACTCCCATCTGAGACACAAGCTGGGTGTTTCGGTCGCCATCGACTATCAGTGCTTCGAACGACGACGATACCGCGGCCGCTAGTTGTGGGTTTCGCAGAGTCTCGTGCTTCATTTTCTGGCAGTAGTGACACCACTGAGCCGTCACAAAAACAAGGATCGGCTTTCCCGAAACCTGAGCGGAATCGACGACTTGGTTCACATCCCGCTGCCAACGAATTTCGTCTGCTCTGGACGTCGAGTTGATAAGGTTGACGAAGACGAGGGCAACGATCATCGTTGCGAAAACGAGTCGATGGGTAGCAATGTTCATAAGAGAAGTTCCTTAGTGAGAGATTTGAATCGCCAAATAGCTGGTCGCCAGCGAGAGCGTGAAGCCGCGTGCAAAATCCCGACATCACACTCGTGACAAAATCTGATGCGACGCAATGAGCAACCGCGTCGAGGTCTTGCCCACTCGCGAGGGTGCGTTCCGGCGGCTTTGTGAGATGCCCGATGAGTCACGCCGTCCGACGGGGCCGCAACGAGAAGCGACCGCTTTAGAAGATTTTCGCAGACGCCTTCACTGCACAACTGATACAAACCGAAGATCTACTTAAACGGAGCCAGTGCTTCCCGTTTGCACAAAGCGTTCTTCCTAGCCGGAATTATTTGTCAGCACACGTTGGTGAATTATCCAGGACAGCGGCTGACGAGCTTCAGTTGCCAATCCAATATCCGCTCCGGCACTGCCCTGCGGGAGCGGGGATTACCACTGCTTTACCGGGCCGACCCATGTTGGATTCTCGTCCAGTTTGAGTTTTGCTTAGACGACACGGCGGTGCTACATTCTCCGGCTTCCCTAATCGGAGGTTGCCTAGTGATCCAATGGGGTGGCGGTCAGTCTGCTCAGGCCGGTGCGACCTGTCGGAGGCTTGGTCTGCCAAGGAATCAGGGCGAGTCGTTGGGCATGCTGCGATCTTACTTCATCGATGAACCGTCGCTCGTTCTGTTGGCGACGCGTTAGAACTGGATCAGTGACAGTAAGTGGGGCGAGGCTCTGGTTGATGATCCACGCGAACGGTTCGATTTCCGCGCGTCGAAGGTCATCTTGCAGTTTAGCCGCTTCATGAACCGGAGTCGCTTCGGGAAGTGTGACGATCAGCACTCGAGTGAAATCCGGATCACGCAGTCGCGGCAGCAAATTCTCGACGGACTTGGGGATCTCGCTGGTTTGACGAGACACTTCGCGGTGATACGCCAATGCCGAGTCGAGCAACAGAATGGTATGCCCGGTTGGGGCCGTGTCCAAAACGACAAAGCGGTCCGATCCGGCTGCAACTGCTTTGGCGAATGCTCGAAAAACAGCGATTTCTTCCGTACACGGCGAACGCAAGTCTTCTTCCAGTAAAGCTCTGCCCTCCGCATCAAGATCACGACCGGCGGTTCGCAGCACCTCGGCGGTATAGTCAGCCGTTTCCTTGGCTGGATCAATTCGCCCTACCGACAAATCCGCTATTTCGTCTGCCGCGATTGGGGCCGCTATATGTGCCGCTGGATCCGTCGTTGATAGATGCAGGCTTAATCCGCGTTGGGCCAACGCGACGGCGATGGCTGCTGAAATGGTCGTCTTTCCAACGCCGCCCTTCCCCATCGCCAGGATCACGCCATGCCCCTTTTCGCTAAGTTCATCCACTAGAGAGCCTAGTTCGCCGGAGGTCGTCGGGGGAACTTCTAACTGGTGATCGGCAGTATCGGTAGGCTTGGTGTCGATCGTACGAACAGGCTGTCCGACTTGCCGCAAGGCATCGACTCCCATCAACCCGGTGCTCGCCAGTGGGATTGTGGTTTGCGGAAGTTTGGCGATCAGTTCCGGCATGGCAGCGACAGCTTCGTCTCCACGCTTCTGCATGGCGATGGCAATTTCATCCGTGGGTGTTTGGCTCTTGAAAACGCCGTTTACGATCAGGTGTTGATTGCAAACCCCAAGTGTTTGCAACTCCGCGCTCGTTCTCGCCGCCTCGCGAAAAGTAGACGGTTCGGCACGAGTCACTAAGATCAGCGTCGTCAAAGCCGAATCGCTTAAAGCCTGGACAGTTTGTTTGTAGATCGCCTGCTGTGATTGCAATCCCGAAAGCGGTCCGAGACACGAGGTGCCCGAGGTATTCGTTTCCATAAATCCTGACCAAGCCGACGGCAGAGTCAGCAAACGCAGCGTGTGACCGGTCGGTGCGGTGTCAAAAATCACATGGTCGAATCGGCTCGTCGCTTCTTTATCGCCAAGAAGCTTCGCAAACTCATCGAACGCCGCGATCTCCAGAGTGCATGAACCCGAAAGCTGCTCTTCCATGCTGGCCACGGCTGCATCAGGCAACACGCCTCGATACGGGCCAACCATGCGTTCGCGGTAATCGCGAGCCGCTTCTTCGGGATCAATGTTCATCGCAAACAAACCGGGCGCCGATTCTATCGGCGTTGGTTCGGTTTGCAGTTGGGTCCCAAGGACTTCGTCCAGATTGGAAGCCGGATCAGTAGAAACCAATAGCACGCGCAAACCGCGATCAGCCAATTGAACGGCTGTTGCACAAGCCATCGATGTTTTTCCAACACCACCTTTACCCGTGAAGAACAGATTGCGTGTCGGAGTATCCAAAAACTGCATCGTCGTTCTCTCGTTCTTATTGCGGTGTTTCGATCAACAGCAGCCTGTATCACCACAGCATCCGCCGGAATCAGCCATTGGCAGTTTCGACTTTGGTTGGACAGAGGTCTGCGTCCACATCGCCAAATTATCGCGAGACGGATACTCGCTGCGACTGACCACGCGGTCGTCCACCATCACCAACGGTAAGCATTCAACTCCCTCGTCTGCAAGCATCTTCTTTACCACTTCGTTACTCGCAAACTCGGCCGGGTCTTGAGACAAATTGAACCGGGAGACCGAGTGACCGTGCGACTTCAACCAATCCAGGTCGGCTGCGAAACGCGGCAACACTGGATCAACCTGCGGGCCGCATACGCCGGTCGAACAGCACATGGCTTTGTCGTAGATTTCAACCTTGCTCATCTTCAGATCTTTCTCAATGGTGAATTCAGAAAACACGCGTTGGTTCGTCAGCCAACCGCGATGAAAAACACTTGGCTACAAATCTGCCACCAGTGTTTTCAGTCTTTTAAGCTGGTCGTGATTAATGCAGTAACACACTTTGGGCCCATCGACTTCACCCTGAATCAGACCAGACTCTTTCAGGATTTTCAGGTGCTGTGACACCGTCGACTGAGCCAACGGCAAGCAGTCTACGATCTCCCCGCAAACGCACGCTTCACGACCGATCAGCAAGCGAACGATCTGCACCCGAGCTGGATGGGCAATGGCCCAGGTCAGCTTGGCAAATTCATCAGCCGTCGGATCAGCCTTGAGCTTTACCGGTGCCGAATCGCACCGTTTGGTTTTTGCAAGTTGCTTGGCCATCATGTCCTTTCATCGTTCATCTACGATAGGCGATAGCGGTTTTCAAGGCAAGGGACATCCGATTTCCTCTCCCTCACGAGAGGTCGAGCCTCAGCGTGGGAGAAGGGCAATCCGGATCGCCAACACCAGTCATTTTCAACACGAATTACCCTCTCCGGCCGCTCGTGCGTCCGATCTCCCTGGAACGGAGAGTGAAGGCAGGAAAATCCGCTACGCCGTTGCCTAAAGGGAAAGTGAGGATGAGAAGATCAAAAAACGAGCAAGTCTCATGAAAAAAACGCAAAGCAGTCCGTGAAAAGTGAACTTCAAAACTTATGCGTCGGGCTACAAAATGCCCGCAGTCTCAAAGAGTGATTCGCTCTGTGCAAAAAAACCGAGTCAAGTTTTGCTGCGACCAATTCACTCCGACTGATCACTTAGCTCTGCTTCGGCTTCGGCTTTGATTGTCTTGAGTGCTTCGTCGGTCGGTTTTAGTTTTAGACCCTTGGTTGCGAAGTCTAATGCGCCTTCTGCGCGGCCGTTGTTTAGCAAGGCTTCGGCTGTCTTTCGGATCAGCCAGACTTTTCCCGGCGTTTCCTCCACATCGCGTTCCATCAGACGCAGCCCGTCGTCAACACGCCCATCCTGGATCAACTGCGTGGCCACACTCACGTATGAGCCGCCCCATCCTTTTTTCTTGCCATTCGCTTGGAACCATTCTATGCCGGCGTTCGCGCCATCCGCTTTCACAATTTCGTACAAACGTCGTTCTTGCGTCAAACGCTTCTTGCCGGGCATGCGGTACGGTTGACCTGTCACGACATGAACCAGCTCGCCGCCCAGTCTGACAACGGCGTTCCAAACGTCGGAAGCCCCAGGGGGATCCCCTTGGTTGCATAACACGATCACGAACGCGTCATCATCAACCAAGCGATTTTCGATCGCACGAAACCCGTTAATTGCGCCACCATGGTTGATGACCTTTGTTTTTCGTTTGGTGATGGGATGTGTGTGAGTGTTGATCTGCCAACCATATCCATAGTTGCTGTGCGGCCGGCCGCCAGCTGCTTTGACCTCCGGTACATCTCGGTTAGGCCTGAACATCAGCTGGCGGTACTTTTTGGCTAAGAGTTTATCGGTGTACAACGCTCTGTCCCACAAGAACATGTCGTCAACCGTCGAGTACAAAGCGCCCGAAGCTCCTGGGGAAGAGTCCATGTCGATATAAGCAGCGTTTTCAAGTCCGAACGGACCATAAGCGTAACCATCGGCGCGTTTTTCGATTACATAACGATTGCGATCAAATCCGCTGTCCTTCATCCCGAGCGGTCCGAAGATTCGATCGTTGAGATTCTGTTCGAAGCTTTTCCGAGTCACCTTTTCGATTACGCGCCCCAGGATGCAGTAGCCAGCATTGCAGTAGCTGTAAATCGTTCCCGGTTCATGGGCCAAGTCGCCGCTACAATGCAGTTTGATGAAATCATCCTTGTCGAATGCAAGCCGCGAAACGGTCCCGCGATAGTCAAAACCAGCGACGAAATCCGTGATCCCTGACTGGTGCGACAGAAGGTGATGAAGCGTGATCTTCTCCCCGGAGTCCTTTCGATAATACGGCAAGAAGTCGCTGATCGTATCGTCAAGTTCAATTCGGCCTTCCTGAACCAACTGCATCACGATCATGCTGCAGAATTGTTTGCTGACTGATGCGAGCCGAAATTTTGTGTCAGTGGTGTTGGGAATCTTCCATTCGTGGTTCGCCATGCCGAAAGCGTCGCTGTAAATCACTTTTCCATTTTCAGCAATCAAAACAGCGCCCGAAAAAAGGCCGGTTTTCGCAGTGGCCTGACACAGCTGACGCAAATCGTCTGTCTTTTTGTTGCTGACTTCGACATAGCCTTTCGGCAGAACAGGTTTTGCTTTTGCAGATACCTTGGGTGTTTGTGGAATCGGAAGCCCCAGTTCGTCATGGTTGTGTTGAAACCCATTGCCATCGACATCGACAAAAATGGGATTCGAAACGGCGATCGGCGGGCGTTTTCCGTAGCGGGTGCCCATCACCCTTTCCATGGTCATGCCTTCGCCGATGGTGGCCACAATGACGTGCGCATCGCTGTCGAGCGTCACTTGCAAGGCCGAATCAAACTTGATCGTCGCTTCGATATTGCCAAACAACTCCGGTGAAGTTTTGCGAGTGTAATTGTGTTCTTCGCTGGCACGTCCGTTGATAAATAGTTGAACCCGATTGACGTCCAGCCAGTTGGGGCATTGCACCTTAACGTGGAACGTCACCTTTGCGTCCGCGGCAACAATATCGTCACCCGGAATGACGGGATCGGACGTTGCCATCGACGTTGCCGCAACCGAAAGAAACGGCCCTGTCGACATGACGATGTGCCCCGCTTCGGCCTGGTGGATCATCTCATCCGTCGTGATTTCCGCCGGGTCATCAGTGCTGCACGCAAACCAATTTCGTAGCCAACCGCTGCCGTGATGATTGTAATGAGAGTCGGTGTTGACGACGCCAGGTATCCGGTGCCCTTGATTCAACAACTGCATCCACTGGAAAAGTGGGATCTTCATTCGCCTCACGTTGGGTGGGTTTCCGGCGACGTCTTCAAAAATCGTCTGCAGCGGGTGCACTTCGATGACGTCCATCCATTTCAACATGCCACGGAAACCTTTGTCAGGTACTCCGTCTAGATCAAGGTCGCCATAGATTTGGTGCAAATTGGGGTGATTCGATTGAACAAGTTTTTCCGACCCGTTATCCCACATCGCGAGCCGTTCTATTTGGGTGACTGGATTTGACGACGTTCTTGGACCACCACCATTTTGGGTATGCGGATGATGGTGCAGTGGAAAAGAGTTTTGGTGATTGACCGGTAGCGGGCTACCGGTAAGCTCCATTCCCGTGCAAGTCGCCATCAAGTGCCCTAGTTGCATCTGATCTAAGTGCGGTAAGTAGCTACTGACCCGATTGTGTTCGGTGCATGGCGCGAACTCCACGTGTTCACAAAGCAAGTTTTCGACCCGGCCATATTGATCCGATGTGTTGTCACCAGACGGACTGCTGTGACTGTGCAAATCGGCGGAGATCCAGCCGCGGGTTTCGACAACACGCTCTAGTTGCAACTTGAACTGCAAAGTCTCACCAGCGATCACTTCGAACTTCTTGACGACGCGATCGTACTCCGGTCCATGGCTAAAAAGAACTTCGTAGTTACCTGGATCCAGTGGGCAGCGCAGTCGGCCATGCACGGAGTAGACCAAGTTTTCGACGAACGTTCGCGTGCTGCTGAGGCCGAAGTCAGGATCGTCACCGTCGGTCCGATAGATCGTTGCTTTGACAGGAATCGGATTCCCTTGGGCATCGTCAACGACTGCTTCAAAACCACTCAACTCGCGCATCGGTAGCGTTACGACGCCGGGATCAATACCGGCTTCAAATGTAACGTCGCTGCCCTTCTGCCCAATCGCCGATGCGGCGGCGATGTACTCTCCAGGCATCAGCCTGCAATAGGCAATTCCCTGATCGTCCGTCTGCAGGTCAACAACAGCGGCCTTCGCGTCGTCCGGACTACTTTTGCGACGCAACTGGACGGTCGCGCGATTGACCCAGTCAACTCCTTTGGCAGGAAGCGTCTGTGGCACGACGTCGAATCGGTGCATTCTTGGTCGTGGGTCTCCCTCGTTTGACTTGCTGCTCTTTACGACCGACATCAAATCGTAGGGGCTTGTTGCGGGATAGAGATTCACGGACCACTTCAGGGTGTCATCCTTACGCTCAACATGTTCGTCCGCATACTGCAATTTGTTGGGGCGACCTTTCTTCCACGACAAGGGTTTGTCCGAAGTGGGGCATTGGAACCCAATCGCTTGTCGGAAAAATTCATCGTAGCAGTAGGCAACACCGCCTGATTGCTGGAAGTTAAACCAACCATCGGCGCGGACGCCGTCAAAAGCTCTCAGCTTGGCTGATTCTTCACCTTCGATCAAAACGGTTGCTTCAACAAACGCAGACCCATCAGCCAATTGGTAGCGGATAGTTGCCTTGGTTCCATCACCCGCGATGGATTTGGATGATCGACATTCCCAGAAAACTGAATTGCCGGTCCTTCCCGTTGTTACCAGCGATGGATCATGAAACTGATATCTTCCCGCCGTGGGGGTGAAAGCGCTTAACTGATCGTTCGACGGATCATTCAACGTCAGGTCAAGGATGGATCCGCCTATGCTGCGGACAGTCATGTTGGCATCGCGCGTTTTCAACGGGGCAGCAACGACAAGCGACAACTGATCGTTTGACAGCAAGTAATCGCCGTAGATCCAATCAATTTCTTTGCCCGCGATGTTCGGAGGGCTATCCAGCTGGATCAAGCGAGCTTCGGCGCCAAAACTCGGTGACGCGATTATTGCCAGTGAAAGAAACGCATGGCCAAGCAGCACGCGGGATAAGGTCAATTTCATTCTGTCGCAAAATCGAGGCAGGAAAGTAGGGATCGCTTCGTGCAAATGATATCCGACGCACGACCACCGCGGTGCGTTTGCCAGCGGCAGAAAACCTGCTGGGCTACGCAACCCAAAAATACCGTACCAATCCCATCACCAGTGCAAACACGAATCCGTAAGAAAATCGATCCACTGCATAGCGAGGTTTCTCGTGCTGACTTCTCCATCGACCGAGTCCTTCAAACGCAAAGCCAAGCAAGATCGGCGTGACCGCGAGATTCACGATCTGCAACAACGGCGATTCGAACAGGTGCATTGGCAAAATCCAAACGCTCACTCCACCAGCTGCAAGGCCCATCGCGGCATAGCAAAAGACAGCGAACCAAGGATTCATGGACTTTTCGCCGCGCACGCGTTTCGCGATCCCACGAAAGCCCAGCTCAAATGCTCCTTGCACAATTACTTCCAGGAACAACTGGATAAGCAGCTCGAAGAGTAGCTCAAAAATGATTTCCATCTCACTGTTCCTTGTCGATGCCGCCCGTTTTTTGACGTTCACGCACAGTGGCTAGTTGCGAATGCCGATTAAGACGGGGTCATGATCAGAGCTGCGAAACGGGTCGGCTTTGAAGAGCGTTTCTGGATTGAATTCTTGGTTGTAATCCAAACATCTCGGTTCGTCAGCATTGATGTGCCACGTGGCGATGCCCGTGACATCCTTCGCCAGCGAGTCGGTCGCAAAAGCGTGATCCAGCCGGCCACTTTGTCCGTAATAGTTGTACGAGTAGTGCCCATCATGCTCGTCAGCAGCGGATTGCTGAGGGTGTTTTTCGTGCAGGTCGACCAGTCCGTTGGCACGCAAAGCATCGACAGGGTCTTCTTGTTGGTAGGCGTTTAGGTCGCCGATGATCAAAACACGCGGCGCTTCTTCATTCTTGCCGAGTTCATCCACGAATTGGCAGAGCGCCAAAGACTGCGCGCGTCTTGCCGCGTTGTAAGCAGCTTGGCCATCACCCTTGTTCTTATTGGCCGCATCTGCTCTGGTCGCACTGCCTTTCGATTTGAAATGGTTCACAACGACCGTAAACGTCTTGCCTCCCCCTGTGGATCGAAAAGCTTGTACCACTGGTGCACGTGCGACGAAGAACGCACTGTCGTCGATCGCGGCAACATTGCCAACAGGCGATACGCGGTCGGACCGATAGATCAGGCCAACCCGAATCGCATCCTTGCCTCCCGGAGCGTCGCGAAAGTTATCGGGAATGCCGCAACCTGCATAAACGTCCTTACCAATTCTTGCATTCAGTGCTGCAATTAAACGTTCCTCAGCTTCGACGCTGTTTTCAATCTCCATTAATCCGACGACGTCCGCCTGCAACGCCGTGATCGCAGACACGATCTTGGATTCCTGTCGCTCCAATTCCGATTTCGTATCGGCACCTCGAGCGTTGTTCTTTCCATTGTCAATCGTCGTGAAAAAGTTCAAGACGTTGAAGCTGGCCACCGTGACGTCTGCATCGCCAACACTGGGACGCTTCGGACGCTCCGCTTTCGTCCAATTCAGTGGCAGGTCAGCTACCAACAGCAACTTCTTGCCAGCCTTCACCAGACGTCCTGATACGCCATTGATGACGGCCCCAGAGCGGACGGTTGCCGTCGTGGAACCCAAGCCGGGAAACAATTTCGGCGGAAAAATGTTCTGCTGGGCAGATCCATCATCAAGCGTCAGGAATGCCTTGTCGTTGAACTTCTGCGCCTCGGTTACCTTGGCGACGTTGCTGCCTCCCTGGAATGAATTTTGGTCCGGGTCGGCATCGTTGGGATCAATTCGGCTGGTCGGCACGTAAAGTCGCGTTCTCGCTACATTCACTTGTCCACGGCGAATCAAATCGTACGTATCCACGACGACTAAATCCCCTTCGATCGTCACTTGTTTGCCAACCAGCGACTGCCAATCGATCGACTCAAGGCCATCCGCAATAAGCGTGTCCGACGTCGCAAGCTTTGACTCGATCGTCTCGGGAGGATCCGAATCCGCTTCAGTCTTCGTGTTGAGCGTTCCCGATGGCGCGATCGCTTTCGTATCAGGAATAGGTTGGGTGGCTTCCGTTTCGCATCCCAACAAGACTGGTAAAACCGCCAACGTCAGAGCGAAAGCTAGGTGTTGAATGGTCGCGGTGATGCGAAGGGTAAGCGGTGGCAAAGAACTGGGAATCATAACGGGTGAAAATCACGAGACGAACATTGTGGGCTGGATCGACACTGAGTGTAACCGTCAGCGAGTCACCTTGAAGTGGGCCCAATTTCCTGCCGTTCGCAAAACAAAAGGCAGATGCATGAATCTTCTACATTTGGCCGGAGAGATCATCAGGCAAGTCACCCAACAGATCATCCAGCCAACGAAGTGTTTGCGGGGACCAGATAAGCTCGCGCGTTTCGGCGTGTTCCGATGTTTCCCGCGAGACAATTTGCGAAACCCTGCCAGCAACCGAACTACGATCTTCCGGTTCAGAGTGATTGGCACTGATGTTCACGACCGCACCCGACCATTCTGAAGGTAAAACCTCTTTCGGTTCATCGAACGGTGTCCGGCTATTTGATTCGCGATGATCATTAGCGACGGGTAGAAGACTTGATATCGCCCCATCGCCCGCAGTTGCGATCAGTTCTCCCGAAGGAGTGTTTGAGCGAGACTCGGCCAGGAAGTTGATGACCTCCAGGATATCCAACGGCGTGAATTCATTGTTCCCCGACGTGTCGTAGTACCGATTCGGCCAATCTGCGACTTCACTGGGCGACACCGCTGTTTCGCTTCCCGGCTGGATGTAGCGTCGATCAACCAGCTGATTGATCACTTCCAAAATATCGTTAGGGGTGACATCGCCGCTGTTGTCCACATCCTGCGGGAAAAGATCATTGTGCCAAGCCGCCGCCGACTGCAATTGAACGCTTTCGTTCTGTCCGGACACGACATTTTGCAATGTGCGAAAAAACTCACCGTCGTCCACGACGGGGTCACCAAATCGCCAGTTCGCCGCATCAGCGATCAAGATTTGGTCATCCATCCCGCGAACAATCGTAACCGTACCGGCCTGTGAAATTGCTTGTATCGACGCTGTGTCAAATTCCAGGGTCGTTGCGCCTGACTCAGTCAAATCGATCACACCAAAATTCGCGATTCGGAACTCCTCGTCCATCAAACTAAATGTTGCATCGCCGCCGATTCGCAGTTGGTTTTCGCCGCCGCCGCCATTAAGCGTGACGCCGCGAGCGGGTCGTGAGAGCGTCGCGGCGTCGAATGTAAACGTCTCGTCTTGCGGAGCACCAAAAACCGACAGGCCACCAAAACTATCCAACGATGCCGAGAAAAACTCCGTCGCTTGGTGTCGAACAGAAGTCCGCCCGTTCAAGGTCGCGATAATCACGTCGCCAGTCGGTTCAGCGTTGAAGCCAGTCGTCACTTTTGCGTTCAACGATGGTGTACCTGCAAGCAACGTCAGCCATTCGTCTTCCACTTCGCCGTCTGCAGCAGCGCCGGTCGGCTCTAGGCCTCCCGAGGTGCTCAGGCGAAAACGAGCGGCCGTTCCTCCGGGATCAATTCCAATGGGAATCACAAACGAAATGGTGTTCAATCCCGCTTTGACATCTTGCGATTTGGCAACCGATTCGCCTGCGTCTTCCCAGTGACCGTCGCGATTAAAATCAATCCACGCATCCAACTTTCCATCGGTCGATACGTCTACCTGAAAACTGAGCGTCGTTGAAGCATCGGCATCGGCAATCAGTGTCGTGCCGAAAGTGGTGCCATCTTCGTCGTCTTGTAGGATTACATCGTCGCCGGACGCCTGGATAGTTGGCTGACCATCGAATTCATTGTCAACGCGCGTGCCAAGAAAGAGTGTTCCGGTGACGTGCGACGCGCCGTTCGACAAAGATGTCACCGGGTAGTCGTTGGCAAAACCCGACTGAGCGGCTGTGGGAGCATCACCAAAATCAAGTCCCAGCGGATCGTCGTCGATCACCGTCACCAGCGTCATGGCCGTGATGAAGCCGGTGGCACGAGCTCGAATCGGGATGATACGGTTAGAATCATCGACAGCCTCGTTCACCCCTTCGACGCGAAAGGTCACCGAAGTATCTCCGTCAGGGATCACTACACTGACGGGAACTGCCGCTTCGCTGGTGTCAGCACTCGAAAGAAGTACTTCCAGATCACCATCGGCGTTTCCACGAGTCAGTGTCGCTATCGTGCTGCCGTTGTTCTCTGAAATGATGTTGTTTCGGAGCGTCAGACTAAGCGAATTTCCGTGAACCGATTGACCGTCCATCAACGTCAACAACGCATTGGTTTGGTCAATCTGGTCTGCCGGTATGTTTAACAAGTTTTGGTCCAGAACAACCAAATCGGCAAGCTTCCCTGTCAGAAGCGATCCGACGACATCGTCTTGTCGCATCGCAAAGGCACCATTGATTGTATAGGCCTCGATGGCATCGGCCACGGCTGCCAGCGCTTGCCCGTCTGTTCGGGTCAGCGACTGCTGAATGCCAACGAACGGGTTGGCTGTGTTGACGTCGAAATCACTGCTAAAAACCACCGTCGCGCCGGCGTCGTGAAGACCCCGCGCCGGCAGCACCGAATCAGCACGGTCACCGATCAGGTCTCGCAAAAATTCGCGATTCTCAGGCTGCAAGAGTTCGCCTCCGATCTGAAAATCAGCGATGACGCCGGACGCAGCGAAACGCGAATAGTCTGCCGGATCAATCACCTCCGCGTGTGTCAGTCGATGCCGCCGATCAGTGATGGATGAATTCGTTTGCGCAGCATTCTCAATCGCAGTCAACGCATCGCGGACACCTTGGTCACCGATGGCGTGAATGTTGAATGTGTATCCAACTTGCTCCAGCGCCGTGATGTACTGTTCCATTCGATTGGAATCGAAATAGCTCAAACCATTTGTGCGACCGAGGATTTCTTGGTCGTATGGGTCGACGAATAGGGCGGTACCGTTTTCGGTGATCCCGTCACTGTAGAGCTTGACCTCGTTTATTTTGACCAACCGGTCCGGATCGTCTTGGTAAAGCGTGGTGAGTTCCGCGATTTGCTGATTGTCATCGGCTTGTGGATAAGCCCAAAGTCCCAGATTGGCGCGGACCGTTAATTCATCTTCCGTCTCGGCTCGCTGCCAAACTTCATCATGCCCACGCGACGTGTAAACTCGAGCATCGGCAACCGACGTGATGCCGAATTGATTGAACGTCTCCAGCCCGGCCAGTAGGCTTTCGTAATTCAATTCGTCTAACTGTTCGTTCTGCGCCAACGCGACTTCAAAAATTAGATCCACCGCGTTGTCGATCAACAGTCCAGTTGGCTCCCCCGTGACGGAATCTCGTTGAATGATTCCGCCAGCAGGATCCGCGGTCGATGCGTCGATACCGGCAGCAGCCAACGCGGCGGAGTTTACCCAGACAGAATGCGAGGTCGCTTCCAACATCGCTGCGGGCGTACTTGGTATCGCTTCATCCAAGATGTCCTTGGGATGCTCGGCCAGATCGAAAAATTGATCGATCGACTGGCCTCCGCCAAGCACCCAGCCTGTGGCGGAATGTGGCTGCTGGCCAGTCAATTTTGGTAGCAGGTCTCGCAGCGGAGTTTCTGCGTCAAGCTGAACCGTGTTGACCGCAGAAAACGCTTCCAAAATGTGTGTGTGGACATCGTGAAAGCCGGGGAAAACCGCTCGACCTTCCAAGTCCAAGATTGTGGTGGTTTTAGTCGCCAGAGCAATGATTTCGGCTTCGGTGCCGATGGCAAGAATCTTGTCATCATCGATCGCGATAGCTTCCGAAGCAGAACTCTCCCACGCCTGAGTCGGATCGACGCTATAGACCGTACCGCCCGTTAAAATGAGGTCAGCAACGCCATCAGCGGCAAGCATGGCACGCTTTTCCAGTGTTTCCAATCCGAGGCGTTTTCCCTGACGGAGTCGCTTCGGCTGGTTTCGACGACGCGAAAGACTAGGGAATGGCATTTTGTTCGACGACCGCGACATGGGTGAATTACAGGATGAACGTCGGTATAGACGCCGATTTAGACAACCATTCGGCGGGTTTAGTTCCGCCCCGGTTGCTCAGCTGACCAATGCTCGATTGTAATTGCACAGCGAGCCGACGACCGGGGTAACGCGTTGCTGCGAGTCTAAGATTTTTTCAGTTTCGGTGGGGTATCGGCAGATTCACGCCCTAAGGGGCTGTTCAGAAATAACTTCGTCGAATCGGTTATCATTTGGATAGACTCGAT
>CAYUGI010000055.1:18797-28316 GCA_964444105.1 uncultured Pirellulaceae bacterium | reverse complement strand
GTACACGCGGGGAAACGGATGATTGCAGCAGGCAGTTGTAGCAAGACGCTTCAGGTGGAGCATTTTGCAACACTTGCTGGTTCAAGCAGACTTGTGATAAGTCGCTTTGGACCGCAGAAACGCCGTTTTTTTCGTGGCGAAGCGGTTCGAGCGGAAATAGACTCGCTAGAGTAGAGTTTCTTATCGAAAAGCTTTTCCGACACCCAATTACAACACCTGATGACAGGTCCTACGCAGCGGGCAAATCGCCCGAGGTGGCCAGTCAATCAGTCGGTCCAGGCGACCCCATCGCCGGACTGATGCAGGTCAACCCTTAGTAGCAAGCAAACGCTTGTTGCTTAACTTTCGCGGAGATCACCAAGATGCGACCAGTCGCAACCGTCTCTTTCTTGCAACGCCAATTGACGCAGTTTCAATGCGTCAAAGTAGTGGCTTCCCTTTCCGTTGCTCTTCTGAGCGTTTCGTTTGCCCAGGCAATCGATCGTCAACAAGTGAGCGACCAAGAAGATGCCAGCGTGCGAATCGCCAGCTACCAGACTCCGTCGGGCGACACCTTCTTCGCTTCGTCAATCCAACCATCAGCCGAAGATTCGCTGATGGACGCCGCTCGCCAAGCGCCTGCGGATGTCGTCATTGTTGTTGACACATCGGCTAGCCAAGTGGGCGAGTACCGACGTGAGTCGTTGGTCGCGATCCGCAGCGTACTGGATCGTTTGCGTGCGAACGACAATGTTCGCGTCTTCGCGTGCGACGTCGAAGCGGTTGCTTTGAGCAACTCGTTTGATGGCGCGAAGGACCAGACCACTTCATCGGCCATCAGCCAACTGAAACAACGATTGCCGCTGGGCAACACCAACATGGTCACCGTGATCGACACCGTCCGCGCGGCGTTGGTATCACAGTCCGAAGACCACACGCGATCGATTGTTTACATCGGCGATGGAGCGTCGATCGATGCGACCAGCAACCAAGACCGATTCGAGGGATTGGTTGATGCCCTGCGTGATGACCGTATTTCCGTTCACAGCATTGCCATTGGCCCATCGACCAATGTTGCCTTGATGGCGATTTTGGCCAATCAAACCGGCGGCGTCTTGGGCGTTGTTGGCAAAACCGAAGACAGCGCTGCCAACATGGTCGCACGTAACGTCGGCTCTTCGGCAACCATGTCTCCGATTTGGTTGACCGGCGCGAAGCTGTTGCCGGGAATGAGCACCGTGCACGGCCGCCGTATGCCTCCGCTTCGACTCGATCGCGACTCCATTGTCTTGGGCACGGCTGATGGCAACCAGCGAAGTGGCGAATTTGTGCTGATCGGCGAAACGACTACAGCTGGCGTACGCATTTCGGCGGACGTCTCGTTGGAGCCCAGTCACATGGACTTCGCGTTTCTGCCAGGACTGATCAAGGACGCAACGAAGAATCGCGGGCTGACACTGGCGACGGCTAATTCCGCATTGCTTCGCGAAACCGCTCGCATGCGTGCGATGCAATCCGAGAACCTGGTTCGTGCTGGCAACTTGGCGCTACAACAAGGCAACAAACGCGGCGCCAAAGCGGTCGCGAAGTTGGCTTTGGAAGCCGACCCGAACAACCCTGCCGCGAAATCACTGGAGAAGATCAGTGCAAATCGCCTCGTCATGCAGAACCCGGCGGACTCTCCTTTTGACGACATTTTCGGCGGAGGCGGAGCACCAGCGGCGGACGCTGCGATGGATGCTGCACCTGCTGCCGGCGATGCCTTTGGTGGTGACGCTGCTGGGGGAGATGTTTTTGGTGGCGGGGATGCTTTTGGTGGTGATGCTGCCGCTCCCGCTGGCGACGATGTATTCGGTGCTCCGGCAATGGACGCGGCACCCGCAGACGCCGCACCAGCTGATGACGTATTCGGTGGCCCAGCAATGGACGCAGCCGATGCCTTTCCACCGGCGACCGACGCCGTGACGCCGGATGTCTTTGATAGTGCTCCACCACTTCCATCGACGCCTGCTCCCGCCAATCCAGGTGTTGGGTCAGGTGTTGTGAATCCACCCTCCACGATGATGCCAGTCCAGCCGATTGTTGGCGGCAATTTTGCACCGGAGCGAAATTTCGCACCCGAGCGTGGTGGCGATCTGATGGATCGTGTTGTCGATTCAATCTCACGTGTCGAAGGCCGATTGCGAGCCGAAGTGGGAGCTCAGATCAAATGGGCACAGCGAATGCTTCGCACCAATCCGGTCGACGTCGGCAGCAAGCTCAAGGCGTTGCTGTCCACCGTCGAAACGACGCCAGACATCGACCCACAATTACGTGACGAGCTGGAATCACAGTTGCGAACCGCGATCCAAATCGCTGGTCGTCGGGAAGCCGAATACCTAGAAGAACAATTCACTCGCGAACAACGCATCGCCGGTGCAACGGCAACCGAGCGATTGTTGGCAGAAACCTTCCGTCGCGAAGCTACCCTGGACACGCTCTCGCGTCAGATGAATGCATTAATCGCAGAAGGCCGCTACACCGAAGCAGACGGCGACGTGTCGCTTGAATTTGCTCGGATCGCGGGCGATACGATCACGAAGGACTCGGTCGAAGGACGGCATTTCACTGACTTGCCGCTTTCCCTGCAGACTTATGCACGTGACCGTCGTTACCGCGAGATGCGCGAGCGAAACTTTGTCGACGCGTTCTCGTTGGTCATGAAAGCCAACATTCCGTTTGTTGACGAGCCACCGATTCACTACCCCGATGCAGACGTCTGGCAGCGATTGAGCCGTCGTCGTCTGGAACGATATGGTGCGATCGAACTGGTAGGCGACAACGAAACGGAGCGACGGATCCAAGCATCGCTCAGCGACGAGACTTCGCAGACGTTTATTGAAACTCCTTTGGAAGAAGCCGTCGCGACCATCGCGCGTACTCACGACATTCCGATCGTGGTAGACCGTCGTGCTCTGGAAGAAATCGGCTTGACGCCTGACACCCCAGTCAACGTGGACTTGAAAAACGTATCGCTGCGTTCGTTCATGCGATTGATGCTGCGTGAGCTAGATCTGACTTACATGATTAAAGATGAAGTCATGCAGATCACGACGATCGAAGCCGCAGAACAAAACCTGATCAACAAGGTCTACCCAGTCGGCGACTTGGTCGTACCCATTCTTCAACTCGGCGGCGGTGGCGGCGGAGGTGGAGGAGGCGGCGGCGGCATGGGCGGCGGCGGTGGCGGCTTGGGAGGCGGCATGGGAGGCGGCATGGGAGGCGGCGGTGCATTTGCCGTTCCTGACGAAATTTCGCTCCGCAACAAACCTGCTGCTTCCAACACAACGGCTGCTCAAACAGACGTTGCTCCCGAAGCTAAATCCAAAGCAGCACCGACGACATCCAGATTGGCTGTCAACGTTCCTGCCATTCGCATTAAACCTACCGATGGCCAGACCAAGTCGGATGCTTGGGACGCGTTTTTCGCTGACGTGAAAATCGAGACCGCAGAAGAACTGACGATCTTGGATCAACGGATTCGCACCACCGTGCGTGAGTTTTCGACGAAGGCTTCCAATGCTCAAAAAGCAGGCGAAACCAAACAGTCAATGGCACACTTTGGTGACGCTCGTGACGTGATCGCATCGGCAATCCGTCACGGTCAAGTTCAGTCTTGGATGTACCCCGCCTATGCCATCGCATTGTCCGCGACCGGTGCTCCCAAGTCAGATGTTGAACGAGCTTTGTTGTCGGCGGTTGACTTTGCCGAAACCCCTGAAGAAGTCCTTCACGTCGCTGCACGCTTGGAAGACTTGGACTCACATGCTGCCGCACTGCGTCTTTGCAAAAATGTCGCCAGCATGGATCCTTACCGCCGCGAGCCGTACGTGATGGGATTGCGGATCGCCAAGCAAGTCCAAGATTTGGACGGACAGATGTGGGCTTGCCGCGGAATCCTTTCTCAAGCATGGCCCAAGAAGTTCCAGGTCATCGTCGATGACGCGAAGCTGGTTGCTCGTGCTACCTACGGTCAATTGGTCGAAGAAGGACGCAAGGACGACGCTGAGAAGTTCAATCAAGAACTCAAGCTAGCCGCTTCACACGATGTCATCGTGCGAGTTCGCTGGGCGGGTGATGCCGACATCGACGTGGCCGTCGAAGAACCATCGGGCACGGTTTGCTCGCTTGAAAATTCTTCGTCCGCGGGCGGTGGAACATTGCTGGGCGACGCGTTTCCAGGCAATGGCGAAGACGAAACTGGCGCGGTTTCGGAAACCTACTTGTGTCCGCAGGGATTCACCGGAACATACCGTTTGCTACTGCGTCGCGTTTGGGGCAATGTCTCAACCGGAAACGTGACGGTCGAAATTCTGACGGATGTGGGACGGCCAACTCAGCGTTTCATCACCAAACAAGTACCAATGACTGAGAGGGACGCTTTGTTGGTCTTCGAGGTCAAAGATGGGCAACGAAAAGACGAAATCGCACACGCACAGTTGGACCACTTGCGCGACGTTCAACGTGACTTAAACGAGAACATCCTGGGGCAGTTCGCTGGCGGTTTGCTGGGCGGCGTGCCAGGTGAAGGGCCGACTCAAGGCGAACGTCTGTCAGAACTTTACCGTGATGTTCAAAGATTGACCGGTGGTACTGGACGTACCGGTGGAAACAACGGCGGAATCCTCGGGCCTCGAGGCTTCCAGCGAAACGGCGCCGTTGGTTTCCGACCCGAGATCACCCAGCTGCCAGAAGGTGCTTCGATGACAGGCTTGGCGATCATCTCGGCTGATCGACGCTACGTACGGATCACGCCCTCACCGTTCTTCTCTCAAGTCGGTGACGTAACCACATTTAACTTCGTCGATGGCACGACCGGCGGCGGCGGTGCTGGGGGCGGCGGCGGCGGAATCGGCGGCACCGGTGGTGGCGTCGGCGGCGGTGGTGGCGGTGGTGGCTTTGGCGGTGGTGGTATCGGCAACTGACACTTTTGCTATCTAAAGCACGCATAAAAGGTCCGGTCGATTTTCGGCGGGGCCTTTTTTCTTTGCGGGTACACGCAACTGTGATGTCGCTTGTGTGAGGATTGATATGAAAGCGCGTGACTGCCAGCCACGTCGTGGCGACAGAATGTAGCCTGGGGCGCGAGCCCCAGGTTAATGACGCGCAAATTCGTTTTGTGATCGCCCTTTCGGTCATTGCTGCGATTCGCTAATGACTGATTGTCAGGTCGTGTTTATCCGTCTGTAAGTTTCATGAACCCGGTTCATTGATCCGAATACAGGCATTGGGCGGACTATCCAACACGACAACGCAGCGAAGAGGACGGAAGATGGACGTTTTGCGAACCGAGCTTACAAACCACAATCGATCGATTCAGGGCAACCAAGACGGCGAGCCAAGCTACTCGATCGCTGATGTGCTCTGTTCTTTTCCAGTACGTTTATTTTGCTACGCGATCATTGCGCTCGGATTGGTCCAGGGCCTCTACGCAGGGCTACTTGCAAACGGTCCCGAATTTATCGGGGCCGAGAACGGGCCGGTCGAGTCGGCACAGGTCTACCTTGCTCTGCTAGCATCCGCTGGTTTCTTCTATGCAGCCTATCGGACTCGGCGCGGACGAGCAGGTCTAATTACCTGTGCGGCAATGGTTGGCTATGCAGCAGCCCGAGAATCCGATTCAATCTTTGAAGCCGTCTTTTTCGACGACGCCTACAAGTGGCTCGTTGGCCTTCCGCTGTTCCTCGTGGCGGTCGCTTCGTTGTGGATTGACCGACGCCGCGTTGTGGCAGATGCGATGTGGCTCGTCCGGCAACCCGCCATTACTTTGTTCGCGATCGGCGGCATCTACTTGTGTACTTTCTGTCAGATTCTTGACCGACCTGACATGTGGAACTCCATCAGTTCAACCGGCGAAGCGACGGCAACCAAAGCCATGGTCGAAGAATTTGCCGAGCTATTCGCTTACGCGATTCTGGCTTTCGCAGGCATCGAAGCCCTCGCGCTGGCACATCGGTTGGATGCGTGCGTCATGAGCGGCTCGGTCGATGCCGAGAAGACTGCCAAACCAGCCGAGCATCTAAAAATCGCGGCATAGCCGAACACGAAACGACGGATCTTTCCGGAGCACCCTACCGCCGCGAGCGCATGGCAATGGGTCTTGAGGGAGGTGGGTCTTAAGGGCATTGGGTCTAATCGTTGGAGAAAGTCGTCGTAGTTAGTCACTTCGACGTTTGGCTGATCTCTAATTGATCAAACACGCTCGGTTAACGGGCGCGGGCTGTTTCATCAGCGTCTACGTTGTCGCCATCTGCGTCGTCGCCAGTTGTAGATTTGACCAACCCAACCCGCGACATGTCGAAAGGCACAAAGCCCAGGCCCAACGCGGGCGAAGCAGGCTTAAAGCGGAAGTCTGCTTTTGCGGGATCAACGAAAAGTGGATCGACTGCCAAGCTGTGACGATCAACTCCCGTGCTTTGCTGCTTCTCTAGCATCGTCGTTCCCAATGCGGGATCGGTGGCACTGAAATAAAGGTTGAAATCCGTGTCGGCGTCTTTCGCTCGTGCCAGCTCGCGGCCTCTTCTATCCTCCGTCTTTCTGCCATTGCCTGGCGGCAGTTCGTCGATGAATTTGGTGTCATTACCCATGGAATAAAAGATGTTGCGCTTGATCACCGCGCCCGTCATTGGCCCTTCTCTGAGCGACAAATAGTAGCCGCGGGGCGGCGCCAGTACGTCCGCGACGATATTGTTTTCAGCGCGATTATTTAGTTTCAAAATAATGCCCTGAGCCATGCACTTGTAGATCAGATTTTCGGCAATCAGCGTGTCGCGCTGTCCGCCGTCAGTGCGAATAGCTGCCTGCATCAACATCGGAGTGACCAAATGGTGAATGTAGTTGCGCCGAATCACATTCCCTGCACCCGCGCCACGAATGTAGATGCCATTCCCATCTCCCATCGTTTCCATCACGTTGTGAATCTCGTTGTACTCGATGGTGTTGTCGCGACTATGCAGATAATCGCGAACGTCATCCGGCTTGGGTTCTTTAGGCAGCCGCCGCACTTCGTGTTTCCTGATGGTTCGGGTCAGCTCACGACCACTTCGGGCAAAGAAGTGTGACATGAAACCCGACACAATCATTCCGCAGTACGGCATGTGGTGGATCAGGTTGTTCGCGACACGATTCTTACCACTTTGCCAAATCATGATCCCGGGTGAATGCAAATAGATTCGCCCCATGTGGTGAATGTGGTTGTTGTAGATAAGGTTATCCGTGTTCACATCTTTCGTCCCAGGACCATAGCCGCAAAGCAAGATTCCAGCACCTCCCATATGCTCGATCACATTCCCGGTCAGCTGGTTCTTCTGCCCATGCAAATCAACGCGGATCGCACCGCTACCACTGTGGGCAAAACGGCATTGATCGATGGTGCAATTTTCTGTTCCGCGAAGCCGTACCAGTGCATTGGCTTTGTCATGCATATCCCAGTCGTGCTGCAGCCCAGCGTCGTCGGCTGAAAGCTGATAGCGTTCGCCGTGCATGAACGTCAGGCCTCGCAGACAAAGGTTGCGAACGGGAAAATCCTGCGGGCCTTGCTTATCGATCTTGCCTTCGATTCGGATCAATTCGGTCAGCAAGGGAGCCAGAACAGGCGATTCATTTCGTGGCCACAGGTAAAGTTTATTCTGCTGGGTGTTGAGAACCCATTCGCCTGGTTCATCCAGTTCTTCCAGAGCATTTTCAACCCAGCACGACGGAGTCTCTTTAAGGAAATGCAGTTCGTTCATTGCATAGGTCGCGTCGATCGATGTACGTGCCATCTGCTTCGATTCATCCACCGATTCCAACGGCAAGATATTCGAGATCCAAGCATGGTGCGGACGAACGATGATTTCCACGTCTTTCACGTTCGGCCAATTCTTTAAACGACCTTCTGGGAAATGCAGTTCGTTTCGGCTGCTGCCACGAAGCGGAATGAAGCCCTTCGACTGAGCGCGGGGAAGTATCCCTTGGGCATCGTAAAGCGAACGAAAACTGGCGGTAACCGACGCGACTCTGACCTTGCTGACAGCCTTTTTCGGTAGCCCCGGTGGCGCGGAGTCCAGCGTCTGCCAGTCCTTGACTTCTTGCCCCGAGCTGAAGATCGGTTTCTCGTTAGGATAGGCCTGATACGTGACAGTCCAATCGTCCTGCCCAGCGTCCTGCACTCCAAACACGACCGTGTTTGACAGTTTGTACGTTCCGCCGCGTATCAGCACCGTGACATCACCCAGCCGATTCTTGCCTGATTGTCGCACGGCATCGCGGGCACGCTGAAGCGTCGCGAATGGGCCGTCAGAATTTTGATTGTCAGGATCCGCAAGCTTCCCCGACCAAGAGTCCGATCCAGCGGGTGAAACGTAAAAATCAGCTGTTGGTTCTGCCGCATCAGCGATCGCAGAAACCAAAAACGGAACAATGAATAGAACCGAAAACAATTTCATGACGGGTATCTTTTAAAAGGCGGTCTTTTGAAATATGAATCTCGAGCCCTGAGTTTTTTTTCGCTTCAGGACAAAGTCACGCGGCTTGGTCGGCAGCGACGTCGTTCTTTAACGCTTTGTTTTCTGAGCGACTTTCTTTCTGGCTTTGGAGAGTCTGTTCTTACTCGGTTGTGTCGGCAATGAACTTTTCCACGCGCCCAGTTTCGCAGAGAGCCTTTGCACGACGGCAGGTTTCTCATTCGCGACGTTGCGTTTCTCGGCCCAGTCGCTCTGCAAGTCATACAGCTCGCTCTTGCCCTGGTCCTTGTTGACAAGCAGTTTCCATTTTCCGTCGCGAATTCCAATCGACGGCCAGGTATGGGGCTGAGCATCACCGCCACGCCACTCCCAGAAAATGGGTTTGGTTCTACTTAGAGGCTCGCCTTTGAAAGCACTCAGTACGCTTTGGCCGTCAGGTCGATAACCCGCAGGCAACGCTACTCCGGCAGCATCTAGAAAAGTGGGAAGCAAATCGACTGCCGTTAAAACGGACGTTGTATCGGTCCTTCCTGCGGGCACCTCACCGGGCCACCGCACGATGAAGGGGACGCGTATTCCGCCTGCAAAAAGCGATCGTTTCTCACCTTTCAATCCACCGGTTTCTCCGACGCTGTAAAACTTCCCCAGCCCCTGGCCTTTGTGATCTTTCTCGTCGGTTGAATGTTCCGGACCATTGTCGGTTGAAAACACGACGAGCGTGTTTTCATCGACGCCAACTTCTTTTATCAGCTTCATGATGCGTCCAACGCCCTCATCACCTTCCGCGACAATCGAGGCATAGACCCTCTCGGCTTCGCCCAAGTGCTTGAACTTATCGAGGAATCTCTCTTGCGGTAGGTGCGGCGTATGCGCTTCATGAAGCCACAAGTTCAAGAAAAACGGTTTGTCTTTGAACTCGCGAATGAATGCTTCGGCATGATCCACCGAAGCCAAACCGCCTTTTTTGATTTCGTTCTTTCCCGAACCATTAAACGTCGCAAACCGGTCGTGTAACCCGCGTTCTTAAGCATGCGAGGAAGCATCGGGGCCTGCGGAT
>CAYUGI010000055.1:7023-18697 GCA_964444105.1 uncultured Pirellulaceae bacterium | reverse complement strand
CCGGTCGTGTAACCCGCGTTCTTAAGCATGCGAGGAAGCATCGGGGCCTGCGGATCAACCCAATCAGGCATGCCACGATTGATGTGAGCTTTGACGCTCTGGAAATGTTGGTGAATGCAGTGCCGAGCCGGAAATTGCCCGGTCATCACGGCGACGCGACTAGGAGAGCATACCGGACTGTTGACTGTGAAGTTGGCGAAGTCCGTTCCCTCTTTTGCCATTCGATCCAGATGCGGCGTTTCGCAGAACGTGCTTCCGTGAACACCAACATCGCCGTACCCCCAATCGTCGGCAAAGATGAAAACGATATTCGGACGCGAACGTTCAGCCGCCTGCAAGTTGGCCAGCAAGGTTGGGAGTAAGAAAATGCTCAGAAGGAGGCTTGGTCGCATGGCTGTCATTTTGATTTCGGGCAGAGTAGAGAGTTTAATATTAGCGTTTACCCATCATCAATTGCCTGGAGGCTGTCGCGTTTGCCATTGTCAAAAACTTCGCCGACGACAACTGGCAAGGCGGGCACGTCGACATCCTCTTGAATGCGGGTGATCAGTTCTTTCAATCGACGCGAGTTTGTTTCGGTTCTTGATTTCGAATCCGATTCGCCTTGGTGCCGTAGCAACCCGCGGATCGGAAAATGTTCAAGGAGATGTGTTTACGGTTTACCAAAACGATGCGACGTGCCATGGGGCGAAACAAATGTGACGGAGGTGTCAGGCTGGGGAGTCCCTTTTGGATAGAATACAATCCAATCGCCCAGCGATGTATCGATTTGATAGAAACCGTTTTCGGAAGATTTCACGGAGAGGTTTTGGGAAGCAGTCCATTGAGCTTCCGCAATGCACGGGTCCACTTCGACCATCCCTCCTACCTTTGATCGCACGGCCACCCATTTCGTGCTGCCCTGCTCGCGGCGAGCACTGACTAGAAAGGCGCCTTCACCCCGAAGCTGGTGAATTTGAACATCGGGCCACTCCGCCGGCACTGCCGGAAAGACGCGCAGCCGACCGCCCCAGCTTTGTAGCAACATTTCCTGAATGGCGGTGGCGCCGTGCAGAGGTGTTTCGATCACAGGCAGACTGCCAGCTTCGGAATAGAACGTGTTGGGATGAAGAAAAGTTCTCAGGCGATTGAGAAAACCGAATGCTTGTTCGCCATCTCCTAACATCGCCGCCATGCAAGCTCCCCCAGTGGCGGAGTAGCCTGCAAGCGGACGCTTGAAACTATGCCAGTGACTTAAGCTGAGCTGAATCAATTCGCGATCTTCTTTTACGTCGGGAGTGATATACGGAGCCTCTTTCCATCCGCGCGGCAGTTGATTCCAAATCATATCTTGCTTGGACAGCATCGCGGCCCAATCGACAGCATCGACCACCGGAAGGTCGTCGGCGGCACGAACGTGCAAGCCTAAGAAACCTACGTTGAAGACGAGCGTCAATAGAAACGGGCAGTAATGTCTCAACTTCAAACTTTCTTGCGGTAAGAGCAAAATACGGCAAAAACTTGTCCTCTTCGTTGGCAAGCTTGTGGTCGAAAGCCTAGCATAGCCGGCTGTTTTACTGGTGCCGCAAAGCGGTGTTCTTCAGGCGTTCGTTCAGCGATCATTTGTGCCGCTGGAAATCCTTCGACTTTTCAAACGATTCAGGCCTACCTTCCATGCCCGTTGCAACGTCCCGCCCCATTGCAATTTTGCGTCCAATGCCAAACGCACTTTTCGCAGCTTTGCCCTTATGCCTGATGCTCGTCGTCTCAGCTTCCGCAGATAGCCCTGATGCAACCAAACGCAGTGTTTTGCGCCTTTCCGGTATGTTCGGTGATCGCATGGTTTTTCAACGCGAAACGGAAGCGTCGATTTGGGGGCACGCCAGCGCGGGTGCAAAAGTATCGGTGACCCCTTCGTGGTCCAACGAAACTTTTCGAGCCCAAGCAGACCAGAATGGCAAGTGGCATACCAAAATTAGGACACCAAAAGCCGGCGGGCCGTTTCACGTTAGCGTGACAAACGGCAAAGAGTCGGTGAAGCTAAACGACGTTCTTGTTGGCGAAGTCTGGATCTGCTCGGGGCAGTCAAACATGCAGTGGAAGATGCGTGGCTTCGGTTTGGATCATTTCAAAGAAGATGTTGTCAAAGCAAAGCACCCCCAGATTCGATTTTGCGCTGTCCCCCAGATCATGGCTTTGGAGGGAAAAGACGAAGTGGATGCAAAGTGGTCGACATGCAGCCCTCAAACGGTGCTTGGCTTCAGCGCAGTGGGCTACTTTTTTGGCTCGCGACTCCATGAAGAACTGGATGTACCCATCGGGCTGATCTCGACTAACTGGGGAGGCTCGTCCGCAGAGGCTTGGGTCAGCCCTGAAATCCTTAGAAAGGATTTCCCGGAGTTTGACGAGCAGTTTGCCACCAACGCCAAGATGGCGGAGGAAGTTGGTGTGACGTTTCGGCAAGGTAAAAAGGCACCCAAAGGAATGAATCAGCGGAACCCGAGCGTTCTGTTCAACAGCATGATTCGTCCGCTGATTCCATTCTCGTTTCGCGGCGTTGTCTGGTATCAGGGCGAGTCGAACGTCAAGCACCCGGAGCAATACCGAACTCTGTTCCCAGCGATGATTCGCGATTGGCGAACGCGTTGGGCGGCGGGTGACTTTCCGTTCTACTTCGTGCAGATTGCGCCGTTCGCTTACAAGCAGGAACCCATCAGCGCCGCGTATCTTCGCGAGGCTCAGATGATGACGCTGGCGCAGCCCAATACCGGCATGGTCGTCACGATGGATATCGGAAACCCGACCAACATCCACCCGAAGCAAAAGAAACCCGTCGGGGAGCGACTTGCTCGTTTGGCACTTGCGCGCGACTACGGTCGCAAGGAAATAGTCGATTCTGGGCCGCTTTTTGTTCGCCATGAAATTGACAATGCAAGTATTCGTCTGCACTTCAAACATGTTGGTAGCGGTTTGGCAACACACGACGATGCTGCCCCCAGCTACTTCATGATCGCTAGTAAAGACCGGAGCTTTGTGGCAGCGACCGCAGTGATTGATGGAGACACAATTGTCGTTCGCAGCGACGCAGTCCAGCAGCCTGTCGCAGTGCGGTACGCCTGGGAAAGTGGCGACACGCCCAATTTGATTAACAAAGACGGTCTGCCAGCGTCTTCGTTTCGCACCGACAAATGGCCCATTCAATGAAGAACATTGGCGTGAGAGGCTGCGAAGATTTGGTAACCCGAAGCGTGTCAGTCGATCACTGCTAGCGCGGCTTCGCTGCCGACGATGAAGTGCCCTTGAGGTTTGTTCTCTGTGTAGCAGCAACATGAGCCCCAGTTGGCTTGCGGAAGTAGTGCCAGCTAGGTTCGGATGATCCCTCTTTCGGTGGAAGGCCAGCAAGGTCTGTTGAGTTTGAATTGACCGTTTGACGCTGTATGAACTTCTGCTGATACTCATCCGCTACCCTTTCCGTTTTTACTACCGGAACTCTTGTCATTGCTCTTCAGCTATCATTCGCTCTTCTGGGTAGGGCGATGCTTGGCGAGACAAAAGGGATAATCGTTCATGCCCAGCATCACCATCACTTCCGCTGACGTCATCGATCTGCGAGTACCAACATCTGATCAGATGTTGGGATCGGACCCATTTCACGTTGCGCCGGACTATTCATCGGCTGTCCTTCACCTAGAAACCGATAGCGGGCTACGCGGCGAGTCGGTTGTTTTCACGGTCGGCGCCGGTACTGACTGGCTTTGCTATGGAATCAAAGATCTTTGTCAGTTGATTACTGGGACGCGGTTAGACGATTTTGCCAAGGCGCCGATTCAGCTCTACCGACGTCTGATCGACCATCACCAACTTCGTTGGCTACATGACGGAGTATTCCGGATGGCGGCCGGCGCGATTCTCAATGCGATGTGGGATCTTTGGGCGAAATCACTCGACAAGCCGCTCTGGAAACTCCTGGTAGATCTTGAACCGGAATTTGTTGCCGACTGCATCGATTGGCGAAACATTGGTGACGCGTTGACGCGTGATGAGGCGTTGGCAATTTTGCGACAAAGCCGATCGAACGTGCAAAAACGCGAAGCTGAAATGGTCGAGCGTGGCCCGCAGGCATACTGCACTGCTGGTTGGCTGGGTCTGAGCAATGATGAGATTCTGACGACGATACGAAAGCTGCAAGATCAGGGATTCGATGCATTTAAACTCAAAGTGGGACAGGATTCAGAAGCCGATGTTCAGCGCATTCGCTTTATGCGTGAAGCGATTGGTCCATCGTGTCAGTTGATGGTCGACGCAAACCAGTACTGGGGCGTTGAAGAAGCCAAGCTTCACGCCGCGCAATATCGCCCGTTTGGATTGAAGTGGGTTGAAGAGCCGATCGCCCGCGATGACGTTCTCGGGTACGTGGAGCTGGCCGAGACGTTTGCCGACGCGTCGTTCGACTTTGCTTGTGGCGAACAAGCGGCCTCACCGGTGATCTTCAAACAACTTCTCAAAAGCGGAGCGATCAAGTATTGCCAGATCGATGCCGTCCGCGTCGCCGGCGTGAATGATGTGATGGCAATCATTTTGATGGCTGCCAAATTCGGAGTGCCGGTCTGTCCCCACGGTGGTGGCATTGCGCTGTGCAACATGATTCAGCACTACGGTTTGTGGGATCAGATTTCGGTTGCCGGGCATTCAGATACGCAATTGGTCGAGTACATCGATTTTCTCCAAGACGCGGTCCAACACCCGATTCAGATTCACGGTGGTCGCTATGTTGCACCCACGTCGCCGGGATGGGGATTGGAGTTTCTGCCTGAATTCATCGCGCAGCATCGATTCCCCGAGGGTGAAGTTTGGAAATCGCGCAGCCCACAAAAAAAGGGCGTCGCCTTCGAAGCGAAGTTACGGGAATAGAGTCACCTCCGTGTCGCAATTCATCCGCCCGTTGTCGCATATTCGCATCGACTTCCCATTTCGCCCGTGCATAATGACGGCCAATCATTCAGCAATCAAATCTCGTCAGCAACGGAGTTGGCACGGATGAAAACTAAGTCGATCGCTCTGGCAACATTGGTCCTTGCCGCTTTGGCCCAACTCCATGCCGCAGAACCTGAAAAGCCAAACTTTGTCGTCTTCCTAGCCGACGACATGGGCTGGGGTGATTCGGCGACTTATGGTCACAAGCTGATTAAGACGCCCAACTTGGACAAACTGGCTTCGCAGGGCGTGAAGTTCACGCAATGTTATTCTGCGTGCGGTGTCTGCTCTCCCTCAAGATCAGCAATTTTGACGGGGCGAACTCCTTATCGGAACGGTGTCTACCGACATCTGTCGGGCCAACACGAAGCCCACCTGCGTTTGAGTGAAATCACGTATCCGAAGTTATTGAAAACAATCGGCTATGAAACGTGTCACATCGGCAAATGGCATCTCAATTCGCTACCGCAGTTCAATACAAGCGAATACCCGCAGCCAGGTGATCATGGTTACGATTATTGGATGGCGACGCATAACAACGCGGAACCAAGCCACAAGAATCCCAACAACTTCGTTCGCAACGGAAAGCCTGTCGGTGAACTGAAAGGGTTTTCTGCACCGCTGGTTGCCGCGGAAGCTTCGAGATGGCTAAGTGAAATACGCGACGAATCAAAACCATTCGCGTTGTCCGTCTGGGTGCACGAACCGCATTCGCCGATTGCAACCGATTCAAAATTCTCCGGCCTATACGACGGTCACGAAAACAGCAAGTACATGGGCAACATCTCGCAAATGGACCATGCGTTGGGGATGGTGATGAAGGCGTTGGACGATCAGGGCGTCAGCGACAGTACCTTGGTAATTTTTTCTTCCGACAACGGCCCCGTGGCAAAGTTCGGTGGCACGACAGGCGGTTTGCGCGGAGGCAAGCGCAGCGAACATGAAGGCGGCATCCGTGTCCCTGGGGTCGCTCGATGGCCAGGGCACATCCACGCAGGAACGACCAGCGATGTTCCTGTGATCGGGACCGACATTTTTGCAACCGTGCTTGATATTACTGGCATACCGATTCCGACGGATCGCACCATCGACGGCGTCAGCATGCTGCCCGCTTTTGAAGGAAAGCCGGTCGAAAGAAAAGTCCCCCTGTTTTGGCGAACTCACGTGTCTCCGCCAAGTGATCGTGTTGCGCTAAGAATCGGAGATTGGAAACTGGTCGGCGATGAAACGCTCACGAAGTTCCAGCTTTACGAAATCCAGAAAGACTGGAAAGAAGAGAATGACCTGGCTACCGAGATGCCCGAAAGAACGCAGTCGATGAAAAAGCGGCTCTTCGAGGTATGGGAGGACATTGAGAATGAAGGCCCCGACGAGTGGTGGAAGAGAGAACGGCAAAAACCCGTCAGAGGCGGAAAAGTGAATTACTGATCAAAGGCAGGATCCGCGACGCAGCGTACGCTCGGCATGTTTTTCCCGTCCATATCGAAACAAGTTCTTACTTTTCCTTCGAGGGGAACGCCCTAGCCCGGATTTATGTGAGCCGCGACGCGTCAGCGGCCCGGCATTTCGTCGATTGCTTTTGCAAACAAGGCTCGTGGCCTCACGGCCAGCGGCTCACTCACGAATGTGGTAATCGTGGATTAGAAATCCGCGACGGCGTTGCCTTGAGCGAAAGTCACGCCTTAACATTTTTGATTGATGGGATGATCCCTAGAAAAACAAATCCGGCTTAGCATTCCCCCGTTGAGCCTTGTGCTGCAATAGAATGTTCCATCGCGACGCTTGTCAGCTACTGCACGATTGCGACAATGTGTCTTTCCAAAACTCTCCCGCCGCCGAGGACACCAGTGAAAATGTCTCACTCATCACGTCGTTCATTCCTAAAGAGATCCGCGCTAGCAGGATTGTTCTCTGGTATCTCCGCAAGTAGCTATCGAGCAACATTTGCCGCTGAGTCACCAAGCGAACGAGTGCGAGTTGGCATGATTGGTGTTGGCAACCAGGGTGGCCCCCGCAACAACTCAAAGTACTTTTTGAAAAACATCGAGGCGATCTGTGACCTCGATGCAAATTTCCTTGCTGAAGAAGCTGCATTCATCAAGAAAGAGGACAATCGATCGGTGACTTCGACGGACGATTACCGACGTCTTTTGGATTCCAAAGATTTGGATGCCGTCGTCGTGACAGTCCCCGACCAATGGCATGCGTTGATGAGCATTGAAGCCTGTCAGGCTGGTAAAGACGTCTACTGCGAGAAACCATTGACGTTGGTGATCGGCGAAGGCAAACCGATGATCGATGCGGCTCGTAAACACAAACGTGTTGTACAGACCGGGACGATGCAACGAAGTGGGCTTGAGTTCAAGTACGTCACAAGCTTGGTCCAGTCTGGTGCGTTGGGGAAAGTCAAAGAGGTTAACGTGACATTGCCTGGCCCCAACTGGATTGATCGCGCGAAAAAGCCTGCTCCAGATAGTGCGCCGCCAGCGGGCTTTGATTTTGATCGATGGTTAGGCCCCGCTCCGGCTCGACCCTACAACCAAAATCGCGTTCACTACCTTTTCCGATTCTTTTGGGACTATAGCGGTGGCCAGCAAACGAACTTCGGCGCCCACCACCTGGACACTGCTCAGTGGGGGCTTGGCATGGATGACAGCGGACCCGTCAGTGTGGAAGGCACTGCCGTCTATCATCCCGAGGGCTGGTATGAGACTCCCGATAGCACTGTGATGAAATACACTTACGCGGATGGTGTTGTCATGAATTGCCGCCAGACGCCCGGCACAAAAAGTGACAAACAAGGCACAGAGTTCATCTGTGAAAAGGGAACTGTCTTTGTCTGGCGCGGCGGTGTGGTTGCCAGTTCTGCCGAAGTCCTGGCTTCCGCAGAAGTCCCGTCTCCACTTGTTCATAACGGTGCGATCGTCACGCTTCCTAAGGAAGAAAAACGGTACGCGAATATCGCTCATGTTCAGAATTTTATCGATTGCGTGAAGTCTCGCGAAACGCCTGCTGCGGACATCAGCATCGGACACCGAAGTGCAACGGTTTGTCACCTGGGCAACATCGCGGTACGCAGCGGAAAGAAGCTCAACTGGAACCCCGAAACGGAATCCTTCAAAGACGATGCTGACGCCGACAAGTGGCTCACCAAAGAGTACCGGGCGCCCTATCGACTTTCTTAACGAAGTTTGGATTTATGAAAAAGTGTAAAGCCCTCGCGATTGCATGCGCTCTCTCGCTGTCGTTCGCTTCAGGGGGCGCTTGGTCGGCCGATACGCCGAACGTCGTGCTGATTTTTGCCGACGACCTGGGCTACGGTGACCTGGGTTGCTACGGCGCGACGAAGGTACAGACGCCGAATATCGACCTGCTTGCAGCCAAAGGACGACGGTTTACCGACGCGCATTCAGCATCCGCGGTCTGCACGCCATCACGATACGGACTGTTGACCGGGGAGTACCCGCTTCGCGCGATGGGCGGCAAGGGAGTCTGGGGACCACTTTCGACGACGACCGGTTTGATCATCGACACCGAGACCCTGACGATTGGCAAGGTGTTCAAGAACAAAGGTTACGCGACGGCCGCGTTTGGTAAGTGGCACCTGGGCTTTAAACAAGGAAAGAACGACTGGCAGATTCCACTGAGACCAGGTCCACAGGATGTCGGTTTCGATCAGTACTTTGGCGTACCGCTGGTCAACAGTGGCAGTCCCTTTGTCTACGTCCAAGACGACACCATCGTCGGCCACGACCCTGCTGATCCGTTGGTGTTCGGCGGCAAGCCGATTTCCCCAACGCCTACATTTCCCGCTGAGGCTTCTCGAAAGAGCCCCAATCGATTCGGTGGTGCCTTGAGGGCACACCAGATATACGATGATGAAAAAACGGGAACCCTGCTGACTGAAAAGGCGGTCAATTGGATCACGGAAAAGAAGGACGAGCCGTTCTTTCTTTACTTTCCTACACCCAATATCCATCACCCGTTCACCCCAGCGCCCCGTTTCAAGGGCACCAGCCAGTGCGGACTTTACGGTGACTTTGTCCACGAGTTGGATTGGATGGTCGGTGAGATTCTGCAGTGCCTTGATGACAACGGACTGAGTGATAACACCTTGGTCATCTTCACTAGCGACAATGGCGGCATGATGAATCTTGCGGGTCGCAATGCCGTCAAGGAAGGTCACAAGATCAACGGCGATCTGCTTGGATTTAAGTTCGGTGTTTGGGAAGGCGGACACCGCGTTCCCTTCATTGCTCGTTGGCCTGGCAAAATCAAACCCGGCACTCAATCCGATCAATTGATCAGCCAGATCGATTTGCTTGCCACGTTTACAGCGCTGACGGATCAAGACCCCCAGACTCTTAATGGAAAGGACAGCATCAACATGCTGCCCGCCTGGCTGGATGATCCCAAGGAGCCTTTGCGCACCGAGCTAGTGCTCGCGCCGGCCAGACAGCGGAACCTTGCGATCCGCAAAGGCAAATGGGTGTATATCGGTGCCAAGGGCAGCGGCGGATTCAATGGATCCAAGCCGTCGGATCACGCTTGGGGAGGGCCCGCTGCCGTAGCTCTTGTTGGCGGTGTGAATAGCGACATTTTCAACGGAAAGATCAAGCCAAGCGCGCCGAGTGCCCAGCTGTATGATCTGGAGACGGACGTCAACCAGACCAACAACTTGTACGATTCTTATCCCGAAGTCGTAAAGGAACTGAGCGCGTTACTGGCAACGTACGCGCCACCAAAAACGGAAAAGAAGCCTTCCTCGCGAACACAAAATGGGAAAGGAAAACCCGCCAAGAAGATCCCGGCAGCTCCCAGTAACCGAGAGACTTCGCTGGACTTTGAGTCCGGCAATCTAGCGCCATGGCGAGTCATCGAAGGGAAGTTCGGGCATCCAATCGCGAGCCGAGATCGCTTTATTAACAAGGACAGCGACTACAACAAGCAGGGCAGGTACTTTCTAAGCACGCTAGAAATCAGCGCCGATGCAGAAAGAGGATCCGACGACCAGACCGGCGTGATAGTCTCGCCACAGTTCATTCCCAAGCCTGGATCGATGACGTTTCGCGTTGGCGGAGGAAAGGGGCAGGACACCTACGTTGCATTATGCTTGGCTGACGGCACCGAACTTAAAAAGGCGCGGGGCATCGGGGCAGAGGTGATGCAGGAAGTCAGCTGGGATCTGACACCCTATGCCGGCAAAAAGGTGTTTTTGAAAGTCGTTGATCAATCGACCAGCGGCTGGGGACACATCACAGCTGACCACTTTGAATTTGATGGGAAGATCCAGGGCGACGTTGACACTCAATCCTCTGATGCAAAGCCAGTCGAAGCTGCCAGCGATAAAAAACCGAGCGTCTCGGTGATCGAAGAGCCAACAGCTAAGCCCAATTTTGTACTGATTTTCACCGATGACCAAGGTTACGCCGACCTGAGTTGTTTCGGCGGCAAGCATGTCAGTACACCGAATATCGATCAGATGGCGGCGGAAGGAACGAAGTTGACCAGCTTCTACGTTGCCGCGCCGCTTTGCACTCCGTCACGCGCTGCTCTCATGACGGGCTGCTATCCCAAGCGAATCGACATGGCCTACGGGTCAGATTTTGCGGTTCTTCTTGCGGCAGACAAAAAGGGACTGAACCCAGAAGAAGTGACCATTGCCGAAGTCTTGAAATCGGCTGGTTACAAAACCGGCATGTTTGGAAAGTGGCATCTGGGCGACCAACCCGAATTCCTGCCGACACGCCAGGGTTTCGACGAGTTCTTCGGAATTCCGTACAGCCATGACATCCATCCTCAGCACCCGAGGCAACAACATTTCAAGTTTCCGCCGCTACCCTTGTTGGAAAATGAGACTGTGGTGGAAATGGATCCCGACGCCGACTACCTGACACGGCGGATCACGGAGAATGCCGTCAAGTTCATCGATGCCAACAAAGACGCGCCGTTCTTCCTCTACGTTCCACACCCGATTCCTCACAGTCCACTGCATGTCTCTCCGCCGTTCATGGCCGATGCTCCCGACGCAACCAGGGCGAAGTTGGAAACAGAACAGGGGGTGAACTACGGATTGCGCAACAAGCAGCTTTTCCGGCCCGCCATCAGCGAAATCGATTGGTCAGTGGGTCAGATATTGGACGCCTTGAAAAAGAATGGAATCGAGGAGAACACGCTTGTCATGTTCACTTCCGATAACGGTCCGTCAGGAGGAAGCGGAGGAAAGGCGACGCCGCTACGAGGGAGGAAGGGCACCACGTTCGAGGGCGGCATGCGAGAACCAACCGTCATTCGCTGGACTGGGAAAATCCCGGCCGGTCAAGTCAACGATGAAATGATGACCGCGATGGATCTGCTCCCTACGTTCGCAAATCTAGCTGGCGCAGAGATTCCCGCGGACCGAATGATCGACGGAAAAGACATCTGGTCTACCATCGTCGGCAAATCCAGTACACCTCACGAAGCGTTCTTCTACTATCGTGACAATAGCCTGAACGCTGTCAGATCCGGCAAATGGAAACTCCATCTCAAAGACGGAAAGCCTAACCAACTCTGCGATCTAGAAAATGACATCGGCGAGAAGGAAAACCTTATCAAAAGCCAGCCGCAAGTCGCCCAACGACTGATCCAATATGTAAATTCATTCCAAGACGATCTCGCCAGCAACAGCCGCCCCGCCGCTTTTGTCGAAAATCCAACAGCGTTGTCGAAGTAGCAATTT
>CAYUGI010000055.1:0-6923 GCA_964444105.1 uncultured Pirellulaceae bacterium | reverse complement strand
CCAACCCCAGCTCCCTGCCGCCCTCCAGTCGTCGCGACACACTATAATCCGCACCCGGCCACCTTCCCTCCTACCCCCACCGAATACTCTCTCGCCATGTCAAAACTGAATCGCCGTCAATTTTCGATCGCTAGTGCCGCTGCGGTCGCCACTGCTTCTGCCGCACATCGTTCGCTCGCCGTCAGCCCAAACGACAAATTGGGTGTATGCATTGCGGGCGTCAACAGCCGTGGCAACGAACACATCCGCGGTTTTGACAAGGACGAGCGAACTGAGATCCGGGCGATTGTGGATATCGATGAGAGCGTTGGCTTGAAACGAGCTGCAAAAATCAAGGACATGCAAGGTAAGGCACCCGAGGTATTCAAGGACATTCGCGAAGCGTTGGAGTTCGATGGCATCGACATTCTGACCTGTGCCTGCCCCAATCACTGGCACGCCTTGATGGGCGTCTGGGCGATGCAAGCGGGAAAAGACGTCTACATCGAAAAGCCGATCAGTCACAACATCCACGAAGGTCGCGCTTTGGTCGAAGCGGCCAAAAAGTACGGACGGATGTTTCAAACCGGCACCCAATCGCGCAGCAGTTCGGCTTGCCAAGACATGGTGCAATTTCTGGCGGACGGTGGCATCGGCGAAGTGAAATTCGCTCGCGGCTTATGCTACAAACGCCGCAAGTCAATTGGAGCCAAAGGTGACTACCCTATTCCTGAGAAGGTCGATTTTGATTTGTGGAGCGGCCCAGCCACGTTCACCGATCCCAAATTGACTCGTGGAAGATTCCACTACGATTGGCACTGGCAACGACACTACGGCAACGGAGACCTTGGAAACCAAGGCCCCCATCAAACCGACATTGCGAGGTGGGGATTGGGTCTCAATCGTCATCCCAATTCGGTCATTAGCTATGGCGGTCGCCTTGGTTATGATGCCGAACGCGGCGACTTGGAATACGTAGACGCTGGCGACACAGGCAACACGGAAGTTTCCATCTATGACTACGGTGACAAGTGCATCGTCTTCGAAACACGCGGACTAGACGTCAGCGAATCGGCCGGAGACGAAGTCAAAAAACTGTTCGGTGACAAACGTGGCAACAAGATCGGCGTTATTTTTTATGGCACAGAGGGATACGTGTCACAAACTTCGTACAGCCACTGCAGCGCTTTTGACAAAGACTTCAATTTGCTGACTGAATTCAAAGCTAAGAATGTCGGCGACGCGCACTTCGCGAACTTCATCGATGCTTGCCAAAGTCGTGACTACAACAAGTTGAACGCCGATGCGATGACGGGACACCTGTCCGCAGCGGTCAGCCATCTAGGAAATATTTCGTACTACCTGGGCGAAGATAACAAGGCCAGTGTTTCCGAGCTGGAAGCAGCGGTGTCGAAGGTCACCAGTCTGGACGATAACAATGCCACGCTGAAACGCACGGTGGAGCACCTCAAGGCGAACAAGGTAGATCTGGAGCGAACCCCGCTGGCACTGGGCCCGCATTTGAAATTCGATCCCGAAGCAGAAAAATTCACCAACAATGACGCCGCCAACAAACTGTTGACTCGCGAGTACCGTGAAGGTTTCGAGTGCCCTTCAGGCGACAAGGTCTAAGCGCGACAAGGTCTAAGGGCGTTAAGGCCTAGGCTGGCCGGTTCTCGTTAACCGTCCCTGGCAAGGTTTTTCTAGGAGCGACGCGGTGAAGGCTTGCGCTCTTTGGGTCGCTTCGGGTGCCAAGCCGGACACGAAGTTTGCGACGGGTTTGTTCGTTGCCGATTCTTGTCAAACCTCGCGAAAGTCCGATCGTTGTTACCAGCCACACGACTATGCCCAATCACCCCATTTTTGCCGCTGCGTTTCACGGTGACGTTGCGAAGGTCAACGAATTGCTTAAAGACGATGGCACCTTGGTCGCGGTGCGGGACGCAAAAAACCTGACGCCGCTTCATGTTGCCGCGAGCAGGGGGAAGCATGAAGTCGTGCAGTTACTGATTGCTTGCGGCGCCGACGTTCAAGGTCCCTCGGACGCCGACGAGTGGACGCCCTTGGTGTTTGCTGCCTACCGAGGTCACCTTCGAGCGGCTGAAGTGCTAATCGAAAACGGAGCGGGCGTGACGGCTGCGGATGGAAATCCGATCCACTACGCCGGACAACGAAAGCACAAAGAGATTTGTAGATTGCTGGTCAGTCACGGTGCCATCGATGATATCGTCGATAGTGACGACGGGAGGGTGAGAGAATTGTTTCGCGCGTCATACCGCTTCGATGCAGATGCGGTCGAGGCGATTCTTGTTGAACACCCAGATTTGGTGGACTACCGAGACGTGAACGGGCGAACGCCACTTCACGAAGCTTGCACACACGGCGACACCAAAACAGTTCGCGTGCTTATGCGTCATGGTGCCGAAACGACAGCGAAAGACAACAACAAGCAGACCCCCGCGGATCGGGCCGCGTCACATAGGCAACGCGCAGTGACGAAAATCCTAGATAAACACCGGCCCGAGTGATTCTGAAATCATGCAGACGCTGGCGCGTTGAAATGCCTTCCCTGCTACACTGTCTTAATTGGCGGCGTGATGATGGTTGAGATTCGTTTCGATGCGTAAAGGTAATTCAATGACCGATTCCACCATTGTTGGTGCATCAGCCTGCACCGGTGCCGCGGTTTCGACGGCGATGCCCGTCGCTTTTACGACTGCTAGCCTCGAGCTGACGCTAATTTCCGCGTCGATCGGTATCGTTGGTGGAATGACTGCCTGCCTGTGCTGGTTTATCATCGACAACGCCCGAAACTCGTCTACGGGTAACGCTTCAAATAAGCGGCGATTTAATAAACGCAACCGTGTTTCACCTTCGCTTCGACACAGAAGGCCGATTGGCAAGCCTGAGGCTCCGAGACCGTTTCGAGAGCGAATTGCCAAGTTCACGGATCAACGTGAATCGGACGTACTGCTGGATTCGGTAATGTTCGACTCGAAGATGCCGCTCTGGTCTAAGCGTCTTTCGTTATCCGGTAATCCGCCAAAACCAGCGATGCTTATTCGCTACTACCTTCTGGCGATTCGCAATTTAGTTTCCAAAGCTTCCCGTCGCCAAGGATAGGCTGCTCAATTTGATTCGAGAGAACACTTGGGTATCGAATTATCTGCAGGAACAGTCGCGGCTTCAAGACGTTTAGAGTTGCGACAAAAATCGATAGCAGGTCGATTGAATGGGTCGATCAAAAGACATGTTTTGGATCGCTGCAGTAACGTCCGCAGCCATACCCCAATTCAATACGTGCTAAACTCTCGTTTGGAATTTGGCTTGGTACGTGATTTGGCTTCGGCATTTTATGAATAGCGGTTCGATTTCTTCTGGCACGGAACGGTCATCAGACTTTGGGCAGTTTTTGGCACTGGCGGGCTGCTTTCTTCTGTCGGGCTTCGCAGCGTTGCTTTACGAAACGGTCTGGCTTCGACAGTTCTCAGTCCACTTCGGCACGTCTGAACAGTCGCTGGCCATCGTCTTGGGAACCTACATGGGCGGCTTGGCGATTGGATCGTTGATCGCATCCAAATACGCCAGCCGGATGCAACGTCCTTTACTGGCCTACGGACTGCTGGAGCTTGGAATCGCCGTCACGGCACTATTGGTTCCCGTATCGCTGAAGATCGTGCGAGCTGTTCAGGTCGCATTTTTTGGCAATGCTGAGATCCCGCCCGATGCGGGAGATTTTTCGCAGGTCACCTTTGCGTTCGTCGGTGCCTTTGTCGCGACGATTCTGCCCACGACGATGATGGGCGCGACCCTGCCGATGTTGGCCAAGCACGTTGTCCATCGTGACGATCATCTTGGGAATCGGATCGGGGGCCTGTATGCCATCAATACGCTCGGAGCCGTGCTTGGAACATTGACGGCGGCGTTTTACTGCTTGCCGGCTCTTGGGTTGCTAAAAACGATGTTCGTCGGCGCGTTACTCAATCTGATTGTCTTCATCATCATCTGGATCTCGTTGCGCCGAAAAACGGACGCAGCGGAATCTACAACTGCGACCTCTACAGCCGAGCCCTCTTCAACCGGGGCCTCTGCGATCCAGCGTGATTCGGATAACGCACAAACGCGTCAGTGGATACTTTTGTTGATTGCTGCCAGCGGTGCTGTTTCGTTTGCTTACGAAGTTCTCTTCACTCGAATGCTGGGACATATTCTGGGCGGATCCGTGTTTGCATTTGCAACCATGCTGTCGTCGTTCCTGCTGGGCATCGCAATCGGGGGCGCGATTGCATCCCGATTTGCAAAGAACAGCATGATGTCGGCGACAGGATTCTTCTATGCCCAATGCGGTACGGCGCTGCTGGCCTTGATGTCTTGGCATTGGCTGGAAAAGCTCGCGACGCAAATCAATGAATTGTCGAAGGTTGCCGAAACAGAATCCCTTCCCCGTGTCGTGTGCGCGATGCTGGTTTTGCTTCCCCCTGCCATCACCATCGGCATGACATTTCCATGGGCCATCCGCGTGCACGCGCGTGACGAACACGACGCGGCCAGTTCGTCGGCAAAGGTCTATGCTTGCAGCACGTTGGGCGGAGTCCTGGGCGCGTTTCTGACCGGGACCTACTTACTGCCCAACACGAACTACGAATTCACGCTGCTGCTGGCGATCCTGGCGAACATTGCCATTGCAGCGAGCGTTTACTTTCTCGCGTCTTTCAAACCGATTCAATTGACCTGCGTTGCCGTAGTTCTCTTGGTTGGTTTCCTCTTTCGACCCACGCAACCGGACCAATTGCTGCGTGTCAGTTCATTTGAAAACTTCTCGCAATCGGGTGAACTGTTTTTTGTCGCGACGGGACGTTCCGCCACTGTCACGGCACATCACGATGCGGGTCAATTCGTCTTTTCGACCAATGGCTTAAGCGAAGCAGGGACACGACCGCGCGGAAGCCTCTTTGCGCCGCGCCAAACAACTACGTGGCTTGGTGTGCTTCCAAGTCTTTTGCGGCCGAACATTCGCTCCCTATTGGTGGTTGGATTCGGCGGCGGAAACGCGCCTGCCCATGCACCGAAATCTGTCCGCAAGATCGATGTTTTCGAGCTAGAACGTGGCGTCATAGAAGCCAACCGCTTGGTGTCGCAAAGGCGTGAGCGAAATCCAATGGCGGACACCCGTATCAACATCATCATGAACGACGGTCGTGGTGGGCTGGCATTGTCCAGCAAGAAGTACGACGCGATTGTGTCGCAACCTTCGCACCCATGGACCGCTGGCGCGTCGCACCTTTACACACGCGAATTTGCCAGCCTCGCCAAGGACCACCTGACGGACGATGGCATCTTTGTTTTGTGGATGGACCGTGACTTTATCGATGCGGAAATCCTGAAATCACTTTCTGCGACATTAGCGGATGTCTACCCCAACGTCAGTCTGTTCATGCCGAATGACACCGCCATGCTTTTTGTGGGGGCGATTAATCCAATTGAATTGCCAGCAGAGATACCTGAGCCAGAAAGCCGCACAGATAAAAAGATGTTTCAGCAGATGGGGCTCACAGGAAAACACATGCTTCACGCCGCCCGCGTCTTGGACGATAAGGCAATGCGTAAGATGGGTGAAAATGCATCGCTGACAACAGACAACAACAACTTGCTTGCCTTGCGTCGACTGGACAGGAGCAAGCACGAGAAAATCATCAAAGACATTTCGACGCTCCTGCAACAGCACGATCGTGTCTTGGACGACGACACGCCCGATGTCGATTCTGAGCAAAGGATGAACGTTGCGATCAATCGAAGTAGGTTTAAACGATTAGAAAGTGCCAAGCTCGTGGGACAGTCGATTGCCAATGAATCCAGGCGGCTTTTCGCTCAAGGCATGTTGGCGATGCAGGAGAATCAGTTCAAGGAAGCTTACGATCTGTTTCGACAAAGCACGGAGCTGGATGATTCGTTTGAACAGGCTTGGGCCATGCGGTTTCATGCCAATTCGCAATTGCCGGAGAAAGTCGAAGCTGATGTGGAGGAGGCTGAGCAGCTGGCAAAGAAGAAGCTAAGCCAGCCCTATCTTTCGATTGCCAGTTGGCAGGTCGCGATCAAGGATGGCGACACTGAAAAACTGAAGGAGATCGACAGTCAGCTAGAGTCCATTGGCACTACAGATCCTTTGTTTAGCGTTGCCAACATGTACCGCATTCTCTGGCGGGACATCGACAAGGCGTCTGGAACACCGCGGCAACGCGGTGTTGAAAATCTAGAGTTGATTGACAAGGCCATCCCGTACGACCCTGCGGCAGGCCTATTCTTGCTTCGTTTGAAAGCCGCGATGTTGGCTCAGCGACCTTCGATCCTGGTGACCATGGCGCAGGCCGTGGCGAAGAAAGTAGAAGGAAAGATTAATCAAACGTCGAACGAAACCGGTGGCAAGTTCATCGCAAACTCGTCGACAGAGCCCCCGCCCGAGCTAAGTCCGGAAGAATTGGTGCAAATGAGAACCGCCCTGCTTAACTGCCTCCGATCGATGGCGCCTATCGAGGGTGATCGTCGTGTAGCACCCGATCGGTACCATGGTGTGAAGCTGGTTGTTTCATCGGTGCTTCAGTTGGTCGAGACAAAGTTAGGAGACCAAATGCCAAGCGGAGCGGGCAATTGACTTGCGTCTGCACTGCAATGCTCAGCACTTTCTCGCTGCCTCTGGGCAACGCGAGAGCCGACTCTCCAGGCTTCACTCTCGCTCCGGGAGAGTCGGACGCAGTAGCGGACTCTCTAGGCTTCACTCTCCCTCCGGGAGAGTCGGACGCAGTAGCGGCCGGTGAGGGTAATTCGTGTTGAATATGATGCTCGCTGGCGATCCGGATTGGCCCTCTCCTCGCTAAAGCTCGACTCTCCCAGAGGGCAACGCCGTAGCGGATTCTCCACACTTCACTCTTCCTTCGGGGAACGCGATA
>CAYUGI010000054.1:17649-28438 GCA_964444105.1 uncultured Pirellulaceae bacterium | reverse complement strand
CGCCAACGGCTTACGACCCTCATTTGCCTGTCCAAAGTCCGCTACGGCATTGCCCGGAGGGAGAGTAAAATTCCATGTGCAGGCAATCCAGAGCTCAAGTAAGTCCATTTAGCCAGCGCAAACGCCTCAAAAATATAGCGGCGTAGACATCAAGCCAGGACTTGACTCACCCTCAACCGAACCTGAGCCAAGCGCACGCCCGCGACACCCCCTCTTGTGGTTTTTCATTCGCATCCTTCGCAATCAACGAACGCGAAAAACCTCTCTTCCGGCAATGCTAGCAAAGACACAAATACCCGGATAAATGCTCGCATTTAACAGCGAGATTTCCTTGCCCCTAAAAAACAACGTTTTACCGCTTATCTGCGCCCACACAAACACAACCCAACCAGAACGCCTGGGCTGGACACCTAGTTTTTGCACACCCGCCCAGTGCCCATTTATCGCGCACGCAGGCCCTGCCTCGCCGCGAGCATCGCCGCTTCCTTTTTAAGCACAGGTCCTTTGCTAGCCGTAAGTTGCTTATGACAGCAACCTTAAGTGACAGCATTTGCCCAGGTGGAATCATCGGAACCAAAGGACGGACCCACTACGTCCACGGACCTCCACAAAGAAGGACATGACCCGATGAACCAAGCCGACGCAACCAATTCACTTCGTTATGCTAGCGACCGCCCAGCCGAGGCAGATGCCGCTTCAGAGCACAGGCTACAACTGCCAGCCGCCAATACTTCACTCCCCTTCGAACAGCGGGGTGCCGAGGCACTCAGAATCGCACAGGAAGCCTTCACTAAAACTGGCAGCTGGGTTGTCTTCTATCGGGAGATCATGGGCGTCGATGGAGTCGTGCGAAAACTGTTTCCAGGCGTTGAAGAAATGCGACGATTCGAGACCTCCAAGGAGTTCGGCGAACTCCAGGAAATGGTCGCGGCAGTCCGCAGCCAAGACTCCTCCAAAGGAGATGCTGCAGAACCTGAACGAATGATCACAATTCGTTTGCCCAAGAGCCTTCACGATACGCTTCGTTGCGAGTCGGACGAGATGAACCTGAGCATCAACAAGCTCTGCATCAGCAAACTACTTCAGCGCATCGATCCTCGTTGCGTGCCCGAGCAGCAAGGACGTCGCCGAGGTCGCCGACCTGGCCCGCAAGGCCCAAGGAAAAAGCTGGATGCCACGGAATCCACAGCCACACTAACCCAGGTTCGTGTTCCCGGCCCCAGCTCGCCGTCGTCACTGGACGGCTAGAGACAGAGTCCAAATTTCAACAAAAGATGAATAGCCGCCGCGAGATTTCGCGGCGGCTATTTTTGTTAAAACCCGTATACTTTGGAATAACACAGTATACGTAAACGAGCAATGAAATATCCAGATGGGGGATGCCAATAGGTGCCTCCAGAAAACGCGTTCCCCGCCAATGATTTCCTGCTGAGGAATCCTCCGGAACCAACTCGCCAAATTGCACGATGGACCTTGAAGTCCGCCACCTTTTTCGACGGACATGGGTTCCATGGGTACGGGATCTCCATCGCACGAAAGTTGCTCCAAGCCGAATCGTTCGGTCCTTAGCTCGCTGCGAAGCATCTGTTAAATTGCCGGTTACGAGACCGAACTAGCGACACATCAATTGCGTCTACCCACTTTGGTTCTTCGCTTCAACACGTAGCCGCTACTACTACGCCCACGCTTTCATAAACCGCATGACTTCCGCAACCACCTTCGCGACTTCTCGAAACCAGATAGCTGGAATTGAAATTTCAGAACTAGCTCACCAATTCGGCACCCCCCTGTACGTTTACGACAAAAAGCTGATCCAACAGCGTGTGGCCGACTTGTCCGCGTTTGACGTCGTCCGATTTGCACAGAAAGCCTGTAGCAATCTGGCAATTTTGAACCGGATGCGAGACCTTGGCGTTGTAGTGGATGCTGTCAGTGCCGGTGAGATCCAGCGCGCGATCGCAGCAGGCTACTCCCCTGACCCCGCTAAGCACGAAATCGTCTACACCGCCGATATTTTTGACGCTGATGCGCTGGACTTGGTCGTCAAGCACTCGATCGCGGTCAACTGCGGTTCGCCCGATATGATCAGCCAACTGGGCGAGAGGATGCCGGGAGCCAAAATAACGCTACGAATCAACCCTGGCTTCGGGCATGGGCACAGCCAGAAAACGAACACCGGCGGCCAGCAGAGCAAGCACGGCATCTGGCACACGCAGATTGAAGAGTGCCTTAGTCGAGCCAAGCAACATGACATCACGATCACTGGTTTGCACATGCACATCGGTTCGGGAACGGATTTGGAGCATCTGAGTGAAGTCTGTGAAGCGATGGAACGGACTGCGATGGAAATCGGAGCAACGATCGACACCATCAGTGCTGGCGGCGGACTTCCGGTGCCTTACAAAGACGACGAATCGTATGTCGATCTACCAAGGTATTTTCAACTCTGGGACGCAACGCGTGAGAAATTGAGCGAAGCGTTTGGGCATCGCATCAAACTGGAGATTGAACCGGGCCGATTCCTAACGGCGGAAAGCGGATCGTTGGTGGCAACGGTCCGCAGCGTCAAACAAGTCGGCGACAACTTATTTGCTTTGGTCGATGCCGGATTCAACGACCTTGCTCGACCCGTCATGTATGGCTCCCACCATCCCATTTCGGTGTGCGGAGCGGACAGCGATGCGTCACAGCGCGACGAAGTTGAAATGGTGATCGGCGGACCTCTCTGCGAATCAGGCGATATCTTTACGCAGCGTGAAGGCGGATACGTCGACACACGACGACTTCCGATCTGCAACGTCGGCGACTTCATCATCCTGGAAAACGCAGGTGCGTACGGCTTCGTCATGGCCAGCAACTACAACAGCAAGATGAGGGCAGCGGAAGTTTTGATCGAAGATGGCCAAGCGAAGCTGATTCGCAAACGTGAAACGTTTGACGACCTGGTCCGGAGCGAAATTATCCCGGCTTAGTGCCGAAAAGACCCCGGCTCGATCGGATGAGCGTGACTCAGATCAGTCGGGCACGCGTGACTCAGTTCATTCGGGTGCGAGTGAACCAACTTGCGAAATAAAATCACTTCCCCGCTGGCTCCGTTCGTGCAGACGTGACTGTTTCGACACGACCGACCACATCGTCTAGCGACAAGGCGCCCCAAACACGACTGTCGTCTGACACGGGCACATTGTCACCAACAACGAAAACGTCGCCATCATTTATCCGCAGCGGATAGACTGAGGTGTCATCTGATGGTCGCAGTCGATATTCAACGAAACGTTCGACCGCGAGGTTATTCAAACGCACTTGACCGTTAGCATTCTGTAAGCGGATCGCGACCGGCGTGACCGCCGTTAAAACCAAGCTTTCCGATTCAGACCGCTTCAATGGAACGGCGTCGTGAAAACCAAGCAGCGTTGTGCCAGCTTGGTTCAGATCGCCTTGAGCAACGACCAGGCCGCTGGGAGTCCAAAACGCAGCCTGCAAAGTGGCCTTCACACTGACGTCAGTATTCACCACCACGGCGAGTCGATCGACGGGAACCAAGCGGCGCGAAACGCTCAAATTGAATTGGCAATCGTCTAACACCCTTCCGACTGCTTCGTTGTTACGCACATCTCGATGGTGATAGACCAACCAATCGCCGCCAATTGCAACATCGCCAACTGCAACATCGCCCATTGCAACATCATGGTCAGCTATATCGCTTTCGGCAGCGCCATCGTAGCCCGTCCTAAAAAGCCACTGCCTCTCTTCACTTCGCTCCCACGCCGATTCTGGATTATACGCAACCCAACGAGTCTTGGATTGCCGATCGTCTTGATCGACTCTTAAACGAGCCGGCAGCAACTCGTTCGCATCGACTGACGACACAATCCGATCTTCCAGTCGCATGTCATTCACACAAACGCGTCTCCTTGGCACGGTGATCACGTCACCCCGGAGCGCCGCAATTCGCTTGACACGCAAAGTGCCTTGGTAGTCGATCGCGACGACATCGCCGATCTTTAGCTGCGACCTCTGTGCCTTATCCAGAGGGCTGACCGACACGACATCGGACGCGCCACCCTGCATCGCACCTGCATCACTCGACCTAGGCCGTGAAGTTTCTTGGTGAGAAATTTCTTGCAACAGCCCTCCGCAAATTCCGCAAAGCCGATGGCGTTCCAGAACACCATCGATCAACGGCGACACGCGGACAATCCGTTTGCAGCGCACGCATCTAGCCGGGCAATTTTCCCCTAGCAACGTCGGCACCATCGAAGCCCCAGTGACCTCGAAACGGAAACACTGACCGTGGGCCACTCGCCTCGCCGAACTTTTGAAACCACCACGCCAGACGTCAAGGGCCAAAACCAACGCTGCCACACAAGAACCGGCCACAAAAGTACACAGAACGAACCTTAAAGTTTGACTAGGCCGTTTTATTGCCTCTTCCATCGATTTCACAAACCCACCACTGACGTTTGACTGTCGTTGAAGCCATCAGAGAGTTTATACTAAAGGTGATCCAGGACGAGGCTCATTGGATGGCAAAAGCCATGTTCCAGTGCCCCGTTCCAGCGCCCCCTTCCAGCGCCCCGCCCGGTAGGATTTACTTGGTTGATACGTGGCTTACGCCAGTCCCTTCCCCGATTTTATCACAGCACTGCGAATGTCTGAATCAACTCCGACCGCTCCGCAAGATGTGGAAACGCACGAAGATTTGACCGAAGAGAATTTCCAAAGCGATAACGCTGGCGACCACGACTCCGTCGAGTCAGCCGACAAATCCGAGCTAGAAACGCGCGGTCGGATGGGTGCTGCCATGGGCGTACGCGTGCTGGCAACCGGGTCGTACGTACCTGACGAAATCGTAACCAACGAAGACTTGGCCGCGCTGGGTTGCGACAGCGATTGGATTGTTAGACGAACCGGCATCCTTCGCCGTCGCCGCGCCGCATCCGACCAAGCAACCAGCGATTTGTGCTACGAAGCGGCGTTGCGATGCATGGACGAAGCGGGTGTATCGGCCGACGAAATTGATTTGATTATCGTTGCAACCATCACGCCGGATCATCCTACGCCATCAACGGCTTGTCATTTACAACGAAGACTCGGCGCGGTCGCCCCGGCGATGGACGTCAACGCTGCCTGCGCTGGATTCATGTATGCGATGACGACGGCCGCCCAGTTCCTTGCAGCCGGAAATAGCAAGTGTGCTTTGGTCGTCGGTGCGGACTTGATGAGCAGAACGGTTGACCCCGATGATGTGAAGACATACCCGCTGTTCGGCGATGCCGCGGGCGCGGTCATTCTTGTACCCGACGAACAACCACCAACTGACAATGCCAAATCGGCTTCCGCCGCCGGCATCGTGTCCTACCAATTGGGTAGCGAAGGTTGCGGTGGAGAAATGCTGTGCATCCCCGCTGGTGGTACGCGACAGGAACTCACGCCCGATGCTTTTGCCGATGGACAACAATACCTCACGATGGACGGTCGCAACGTCTTCAAGTGGGCCGTCCGTGTTTTCGACGAAAGCGCCAAGCAAGTCCTTCAAGCGGCAGATGTTCGCGCCGAAGAGCTTTCTCTGGTTGTATTGCATCAAGCCAACCAGCGAATCATTGACTCGGCAGTTTCAGGTTTGAGCGTTGATGCAGAAAAAGTCTTCGTGAACCTAAACGAGTACGGCAACACGTCTGGGGCGAGCATTCCGCTGGCACTGGACGAAGCCGTTCGCGCGGAGAAAATCCAGCGTGGTGACTACGTGCTGCTGTGCGGATTCGGTGCCGGCTTGGCATGGGGAACTGCCTTGCTTCGCTGGTAGCAGCAGATCATCAGGCTGTACGAACGCTCGCCGAAGCTCGATTCGCTGACCCGTGGCTAATATCTGCCACTACTTCGCGGTTCAACGGAGTGCCAACCGTGCGGATGAATTGGCAACCTATCTATTCTCGCCAACCATGCCGAAGTTTCGTCAGCCGGACGGGAACGCTCGCAACATCCGCTCGGAAATGACGGTTGCGCGAAACACTAAGGCTTCTTCACAGCGCCCGTTTTCTTAACCTTAGACTTTGTTCTGGGCAAAACAATTGGCGGCTTCATCTGGGCGTCCATCGCGGCCCATTGATTGACAATTTCTCGCAGCTTTTTCGGTTGCTCATTGGCAAGATCACGGGCTTCCCCGATATCGCTTGCCAAGTGGTACAGTTCCAACGGCGCCTTCTTACTGGGGCGTACGATTTTCCAATTCCCGGATCGAAACGCGGACTTCCCGCCATTGAGCCGCCAGTAAAGTCGTTCGTGCGGTGATTTGCGATTCGCTTGATTAATCCAAGAGAGCAAGCTCACGCCGTCCATTTCGGCTGGGACGTCTATCCCAGCCAGATCCAATGAGGTCGCCGCAATGTCCAAACTCAGCACCGGCAGAACCTCGTCACGGCCCGCCGGAATTCGCCCCGGCAGCGACCAGATCATGGGAACTCGCAGGCCACCCTCGTAGGGCGTGCCTTTACCGCCGCGCAGTGGAGCATTGCTGCTGGTCAACTCCTTGGTCGGCCCCCCATTGTCACTGACAAAAACAACCATCGTATTACGAGTTAGCTTGTGTTCGTCGATTGCTTCGCGAATTTTTGCGACACCCCGATCCATGGCAATGAGCATTCCAGCAAAAATCCGTCGCTGATCGTCTTCAATTCTCTGCAAACCAGCCAAGTCTGATTTGGCGGCCTGCATCGGACTATGTACCGCGTTGTAGCAAACCATTAAACAGAACGGTGACTCTCGGTGCTCACCGATGTACTCCACGGCTTCCCGCGTGATCGCATCGGTCAGATACCCCGGCTCAACGATTTCCTCTACCCCATGTTCCTCTGTGCCACGCAAAATCGGGTTGTCGGCGTCGTATGCCGGTTCGTTGATCGGCGCGTAGTTTCCTCGGATGACATCGCCGCTTCGTTCACGCTGCCCGTCGGCAACGGATTTATCACGAATCATCGTCATGACATTCTCGTACGGCGGACCTGGAACATAAAAATGCCCTTCGTGAAGAAATCCGTAAAACGACTGAAAACCACGCTCCGTCGGTGTTCGGTTTTCAGCACAGCCGAGGTGCCATTTGCCGACCAAACCGGTGTGATAGCCTGAATCGGCGAGCCGCTTTATGAAGGTCGTTTCGCCTTCGGGCAGCCCTGCTTGAGGGAGCAAGTTTCGCGCCCCCGTCGGATTCATGTCGTACCCAAACCGCGACTGATAGCGACCAGTGATCATCCCGGCACGCGACGGGCTGCAATACGCGGCGGTGACGTAACCTGCCAAACAACGCAGTCCATCGGCAGCCAACGCGTCAATTCCCGGAGTCGGAATTTCGCGATTCCCCATCATTCCCGTCTCACCGAAGCCCAAGTCATCCGCAACGATGACAACGATATTAGGCGGCTGCTTGGAAACCGCATCCAAACCGAACAAGCCACAAAGAACAACAGTGGCAATGAAGACAGTAATTAGACGTCGCATGCATTTCACCTTGTGACCAACCACGTAAGAATCGACGATCCAGAAACTATTTTTCTCTCTGGCCAGCGGTAAGGCCCTCAACAACGATATGACGCCGATTGGCTTTTAGCCCAGCAATCGTCTCGCAAGCGCCGCTCGGCCATTTGATTTCAACCCGGTCAACCGATTCCTGTTTTCCAAGGCCAAAAAACAAACAGGCTTCATTCTTGCATAAATAGCCATCCCCCGTTTGCACGGCTTGCAGATAAGACGCGTTTTTCGTTTCGACGGTCACGCTGGCCCCAATCGCGTCACGCTCACTAGCGGTCCCCACCAATCTGATTTGCAAGTAGTTGCCCGTTTCCGGGCTACGATTCTCAAGCAGAACAAAATCATCTATCAAATCGGTTACCGCGATATCAACAAGTCCATCGCGATTCCAGTCCAACTTCGCCACCGCTCTTGCGAGATGTTCCTTTTGCCAATAGTCGTCCCCGACGACATCCACAAGTTGATACCCCTCCTGCGAAGGCGTCACCAACTGTGTCGGCATTTGGAACCGATCTCCCTTGGCTCGAAAGTCCTCAATGTGTCCGTTACCAATCACGATATCCACGGTTGAGTTGTTATCGAAATCCAGGACCTGTGTCCCAAAGCCGACCATCGGAAGCGTCATTTGATCCAGCCCCCTGGAAATCGACGCGTCTTGAAAAACAGAATGCTCGTTCTGCAGATAGAGGTTCGATGGTTCTTTGGAAAAGTTGGTGATGTGCAGATCTAATCGCCCGTCATCATTGAAATCGGCTGTCGCGATCCCCATGCACGCCATCGGCCGGCCGCCCGCACCGTAAGCACAGCCTTGCAACACAGCGACGTCAGCCCAGCTTCCATCCGCAGCCCTCCGCCAAAGCTGATTCGCGTTCTGATCGTTGGCAACAAAAACATCATTCGCTTGATCACCATCCAAGTCCGTCACGAGCAGCCCCATACCAGTACTCGCGACATCCGTCAGATCTCCAAGCGACTCAGCAGACAGCGTCCCGTCGGGCGATGTCACGAATACTCGATCCCCGGCAGCCCGAAAGTGTTTCGGGCCTGGCAAGACAATGGGTTCTCCGCTTGGCTTACGCTCTATCGGATCAAAAACACGCGCGTCATCCACATAGTTGACCTCGAAGATATCGGGGATCGCGTCGCCCGTCATATCTGCGATCGCCATCGACATGGTGGTCATTCCCTTACGCCAAGACGAATCACCCAGCCCTGCCCCATCGCCGGCGACAACTTGAAACGTCCCATCACCTTGGTTTAGCAAGAGCCGATTGACCCCAATGTTGGCGATCAGAAGATCGGGAAATCCATCTTGATTCCAGTCGCCTGCTGTAACCCCATGCGTGTATTGAAAGTCGCTCGTGCCCGACGCGGCGGTGCGGCGGCTGAATCGTTGCCCATTGTTTCGATACAAGTGATTGGTCTTGGAACTGTGCTGCTTGGTCGGCACGCAACCGGCTTGCCCCAAGTACAAATCGACAAGGCCGTCTTGATCGAAGTCCAGGCAAGCGACGCCACTTCCCAAAGCTTCATACAAGCGAAACTCTTTTTGCACCGGCGGGCTGGAATTGACATGTCGATGCTGCACGGCGACTTCGTGCGCAACGTTTACAAACTTCGCAATTGATGCTTTCGCAAAGCGTGGCTTCGCATCCAGCAGGGTCGATTCCGCCGACGATTTCCGCTTGCGCTGAGTCACAGAGTTCAAACGTGATTTCAGATCATTGAACTCATCAACGGTCAAACCACATAGCACTTCATTTACATTCATGCCGCTGGGGTACTTTGCCAGCGTAGCGATTTTGTGCTTGCGAATCGCAGTCACATTGGCTGAATCTGGGGCGACTCGGTCGAGCACTGCCTCCTGCCAAGCGAGCGACTCGGAATACCGCCCCATTGCATTCATAACTCGCCCCATCTCCCCAGAGAGCTGCAACGCGCGCTGCGGCGAAGCATTGATTGCCCTTGCTAACTCCGCCGACTCACGAATCAGCAAAAGCCGTTCGTCGAGTGCCTGGGCTGAAAAGCTATCTTCCCACGCAGCGGATGGCACCTCCTTCGACCGAAAAAGCGATGCCGACTGAACCAAGCCCTGCACGGCGTCGACGCTGCCGGGCTCTCTTCGCAATGCTTCGGCGAAACAAGCAACCGCCAAATCATCGCTTCGATGCAGCATCAGCTCTCCTTGTGCCAACCAGTAGGCTGGAAATCGCTTGCAGCTTGAATCAATCGATGAAATCCACTGCTCCAGTTCTTCATATCGCTGATTCAAGGCCAATAACCAGCCCTTCATTGCGACGGTGCTCGGTTCATTGTCATCCAACTGAGGGCTGCTTTCCAACACCGACAAAGCTTCGCGCACTTCACCATTGGCTCGTAACGCGGCGACGACATTCAGCATCCCCGCTGCCTGCACGAACTCGCCATCTTGCAAGTCTGGTTTTTGCGAAAAACTTCGCCAGGTCAGCAGTGGATTGATCAACGTCGTCAGCTCTCGTATCGAGAGCCTGGTGCGCCCGGCTAGAAACCGAAGATGCTCGTTTGCGTCAAATCGGCGTCCCTTTTCGTTCAGCGCGTCTGCCAACCGTCGTCTGATTTCATATTGCTTTGGATACTCATCAACCACCTGCCCCAGAAGCTTGATCCCCTGATCGTATCTGCCGCACTGGAAGAACAAATCACTCGCTTGGGCAAGCAGTCGCGGCCGAAGCTCAGTGTGCGGCCCGCTACTTTCAATCAAGAATTCGGCTGCCAGCAAAAGCTCTCCTTTCGCCACCAGCACTTGCGACATCAATAGCTCCGCATCGAGCTGCGAGGGGTTTTCCAACAAGACTTGCTGAAGGATCTTCTCGGTACGATCCAAATCACCGACGCGAAAGGCTGACTCAGCGTCCGCCAACGAAGCTGTCGAAGACTGCGGTTTCTTCGCATTTTGCGAACAGCCCAACGCAAGCAACATTCCAAGCAGCAAAAGCTTGGCCGACAGAAGCGAGCAACACTCGATTCGTCCATTGGTCATCTTCGATTTTTCCATTAAAAAACCTGCCCACCTGGAAACCAAGTGAGCAGGTCATGAAGCGTAATTAACAGCGTGAACAGACTACTGATTCAGCTGCTCTTCGATGGTCTCGCCGTTTGCACGTGTGCCCAAAGCACCCCAAAGGCCAAACGGACTCTTGGATCCAGGTGCTTTCGTACCAGTTTGGCCGAGTCGCACGACCCCGTGACGTGGATCACCGGCTTCGACGGAGTCCGTCATGAAGAT
>CAYUGI010000054.1:7438-17549 GCA_964444105.1 uncultured Pirellulaceae bacterium | reverse complement strand
GAAGGATCCCAAAAACTTGGACGCTCTGGGTCAATGTAGCCTTCGTCACGACACCAAGCTCCGTTGTTGTGGACATTGTTCCACCCCATGTTGAAGATGGGAGCAGTGCGCACGTCGCGGTCACCTAAATCAGTCGCGATCTCGGCCGAAGCGATTGTGTTGGACAATCCGTCAAGAATGTCGCGGAAACGCATTTGCCTGCGGTTGTAAAAGAACCCTCGGTTACCGGCATTCGCATTCACCACCCTGTCCTGCACCCATGCGGACGCCATTCCATTCCATCTCCAGAATCCATGATTCACCCAGTCAGTACCATCACCGATGTTGGCGGCATAGTTGGTTCGGGCAGCCGCTGGCAGACCTTGTCCAGGATCGCTTGGGCAGCGAAGTGTTGGAAGCTCTGTTCTCCATGGATCGTAGTTCCCTTGCCAAGGCCGAGGCCCCATCGCAGGAAAATCAAGCGTACCGTTGCCGTCGCGGTCGTTCGGATTCGAGATTTGAGTCCAGAGACCCTGCTGCTCGATGAACGGAAGCAAACCAACCAGCCAGCTCAATCGCCGACGATTGTTGTCTTGGAGACCGTTGCCGCCTCCACCGCTTGTCTCGGAAAAAGTACCACCAGCTTGCATCGGAAGACGCTTATACGCTGAGTGGTAATTGTGCATTGCCAAGCCAACGTTCTTGAAGTTGTTACTACAACTCATTCGTCTTGCTGCTTCACGGGCAGCCTGGACAGCTGGCAGCAACAAACCGACAAGAATACCGATAATCGCAATCACAACCAGTAGTTCTACTAACGTAAAACCACGCGGTGGCGACTGACCTAGTGAACGTCTCATAAGGAATCACTCCGGAGGAAAAAACAGAAAAACCGAAAAATACGCCCTGCTAGAGAACAAGGCGTAAATCAGATGGGCATACCGCATCGACAATCGGACCAAAAATGTCCCAGACCGCCCGAACGCAAGCGAGAAGGCGTAAGTTGCCGCTAGTTTTGCTCGTCGCCGCCACTTTCACCACCTTGAGCTCCCTCTTCGTACTCGGCTTCAGCTTCAGCCGACATTTCGGGAGCCTCAGGAACCACCGTCACGTCCTCGCTGCCGCCGCAACCAACAAACGTGCAAGGGACCGCTAGCAAAACCACGGCAAACAAAAACTTCACTTTCGACATCTTCAAAATCCTAGAAAAGAAATGCATTAACTAACGGTTCCCAGACCGCACTTACGGCTACTGCACGGCGTAACACCAAGCCCGCAACACGATACCGGCGTAGTCGCATTGTATTTTTTACTATTTTTTTCGCAAGCCCCGATACTTAACCGCGCACACCAAGACAACCACCAATAGAGGGGCTCCGCGAAGCGGGTTGAGCCCCCGAAAGATGCGAACATAGCGCGTCTTGCATCACACGATTGGGGAAACCGCTTGCATGGCACTCACCCATCCACGGGGGCTTTGAGCCAAAACTAACTTTGCATTTTTTTCAATTTACAGCGCAACGCCACGATGGAACGCGGCCTCGCCTTGCTTGAACATGCTGATCGTTAGCTTTGACTCAGTTCCTTGACATACTCAACCAACGCGATTGCATTTTCGACTGGGGTTTCTTTCAGAACACCGTGGCCGAGGTTGAAGATATGCCCTGGTCGCCCCGCGGCCTGCTCCAAGACGCCTGCGACGCGATCGCGAATGGTTTCGCGTTCACCCAATAACACGGCGGGGTCCAGATTGCCTTGCACCGCACAGTCATGACCAACTCGTTGCCAAGCTTCATCGAGTTGAATCCGCCAATCGATACCGACGACCGTACGATGGTCGCCTCGCAGCAGCGGCAATAACTCGGGATTACCTGTGGCGAAATTGATTAGCGGCACTTGCGGTGAAATACCGGCGATGATTTGCCGCATCCACGGCAGGACATACTCGCTGTAGTCAGCGGTCGACAAACAACCTGCCCAACTATCAAACAGTTGCACGCACTGCGCGCCCGCTGCAATTTGTTCGTTTAGATAGACGGTGATCGCATGCGAAAGCGTCTCCATCAGTGAATTCCAAGCACCTGGATCGCGATGCATCAGTTTTTTGGTGTGCATGTATTGCCGGCTTCCACCGCCTTCAATCGCATAGCTTGCCAACGTGAACGGTGCTCCGGCAAAACCGATCAACGGAATGTCATCAGGTAGATCGGCTCGTGTCTTGGAAACAGTTTCGTAGACAAATCCCAATTCACCCGGATCATCCAGCCGCTTGAGACGCTGCAAGTCAGATGACTCGCGAATGGGATTGTGAATGACCGGACCGTCCCCTTTGACGAACTCCAGGTCGAAACCCATTGGAACCAAGATCGGCAACAGATCGGAGAAAATGATCGCAGCGTCAACCTTCAAGCGATCGACCGCCGTACACATGATTTCGCTGCACAAGGCCGGATTGGCACACAACTCCAAGAACGATTGCTTCGCGCGGACTTCTCGGTATTCGGCCATGTACCGGCCTGCCTGACGCATCAACCACACCGGCGTGCGCTCGGTCGCTTCACCGCGGCACGCGCGGATGAAAAGGCTCTCGTCAGATGGGTGGCTCATCGGTGGTGTTCCTGGTCGGAGTTTAACGCCGGCTGCAACGGCTGCTTTGATTCTCTGTTTGTCGCCCGCCAACTCGCTACTACGCGCGGCGGCTTGCGTTACTAAATGCCCCATCTTTGGGTGTGTCGGTTCCATGTCGACGTGGAGGTCACACTCTTGCAACATTTGTGACGTCGTTGGCCCGATCGAAGCGATCGCGGTTCCTTGCAAACCCGCTCGAAGTTGATCAACAAGCTGCAATTTTTCAGCCATCCGCAGCATGTTGACGACTTGATGTGCGCTCGTAAACAGCACGATATCTCGCTCGCCAGCAGCCAACGCTTGGATATTTTTTTCCAGCGGCTCAGTGTCTTCGGGAAACTCCCAGCCGTAAACTCGCAGCGGCTGGACCGTGGCGCCGCGTGCCTCAAGGCCTGCCACCAACGATGCGTTGGAAACACCGTACTCCTGCAGCCCGACCACTTGATTGGAGATCGAAACCTCTTGATCGATTGTGCTTAGAAGCTCGCGCCAAGTATTCGGTTCGGGAGCACGATGCGTCGGCTTCAACCCAACTTCTCGCATTGCTGCGGCAGGCTTAGGCCCCCGACAGATCGTAATGATGTCTGACAACGCGTCCAGAAAATGCTGCCGATCAACGTGCCGCTCGATTGCTCGCAGTAGATATCGAAATCCGACTCCGGTCATCAGAACGACGACGTGAATTTGTCCTGTGATGACGCGATAGGCAAAATCAATGGCTTCACGATTTGGCTCAATGGGTACTTCACGCATCGACGCACTCACATGCGCCTCGCCTCCATGCCGGCTGATCATTCGCGCCATGTCATCGGCGCGGCGACTCTCCAGTGCGGCGACACTCAATCCACCGAAATCGGCCTCGGTCTTTGGCATGCGTTTATTTCTACTCACAGATAGCGTGCAAATCGTAAAGGAACTTTCGTGGACGCATTGTAGAGAAATCGCACGAAGTTACGATGAGTTGTGCAGAACCGATACGTCTTTCGTGATCGGTCTATTTTGACTCCTTTTTTGCCCTCAAGCCGACATGCCTCGCAGCACCATTCGTCGCCCATCGCCAGAGCTAGACGTTTCCGGCTGTTTTCGACAAGCAGATGATCTGCCGGGAACAATCTCCAGCGAGACTCTGTTCGACAACAACCGACCTTTGGAGATCGAAATCGGTTCGGGAAAAGGTCTTTTTATGGCAACGGCGTCCCAGGCGACTCCGCTACACAATTTCCTTGGAATTGAAATCGCCAACAAATACGCCCATCACGCCTCAGGCCGTCTCGCACGAGCAGAATGCAAGAATGCCATCATGGTCGCTGGAAACGCCGAACCGCTTTTTCAAAAAAACATCCCCAGCGGATCGCTGGAAGCGGTTCACGTCTACTTTCCAGATCCTTGGTGGAAAAAGCGACACCGAAAACGTCGTGTCGTCAACGAAACCAGTGTCCGGAATTACTGCGACGCGATTCGATCGGGCGGACGATTCCACTTTTGGACCGACGTTCTGGACTATTTTGAGATGACAATCGAAATGATCGCGGACATCGTCCCCGAGTTCGGCGTGCCGATTCCCGAAGAGGAAGCCGAAGCCACACACGAGTTGGACTACCGAACGCACTTCGAGCGGCGCAGCCGCAAACATCGAATTCCGGTCTACCGCGTGCGGTTTGAAAAACGCTAGTTGGCAAGTTAGCGTTACTGAAACAACAACGGGACGAAGTCAGCTAGGTATCCACGCCATACCGGCCAAGCATGACTGCCTTCGGTCAATAGCCAGCGATGCTTGATTCCGGCCGCCTCCAGCTCTCCGACGAATCGCTGGTTTTCTTTCAGTAAGAAATCTTTCTTTCCGCAGGCGATCCAAAGCAGCTTTAGATTTTTGTTAACGCTGTTCGGATCAGCCAACATCTTGGCCGCGTCCTCAGGCTCTGGAACCGCAGCGCTGAAAGCTCCGATCCAATCGAACTGGTTCAGGTGACTCAGTCCAATGGTCAGTGAGTGCAATCCGCCCATCGATAGCCCTGCGATCGCACGATTCTCGCTGCCTGCTTTCACTCGGTAGAGCTCTTCCACCAACGGCATGGCCGCGTCCATTAGATCCGCTTCCAACTCCTTCGTGTTTGGAACCGATCGCCCTCCGCCGTACGACTCTGGGATCGGATGACCGTCCAGCATCACCACGATCATTGGCTTGGCTTTTCCCGCGGCAATCAAATTGTCCAAAATCCAATGAGCTTTCCCGTATTTCGTCCACGTCTCAAAACTGTCGCTGTGACCATGCTGCAAAACAAGGACCGGAAAAGTATCACTGCCCTTTTCATAAAAGGGCGGCGTGTAGACCTTCATTTCACGAAAACGATTGATCGGTTTGCATTGGTAGCCGTGATGATGAATCGTTCCGTGTGGCACATCCTTCAGGTCGAATACGTGTTCGCCGGGCACATGCAGAATACTGGTGCGCGGCGATCGCATCGGCTTGGCCGACGGATTACCACCATCTAACATTTTCAGCCCATCGACGATGAATGAGTAGCCGTAGATGCCGGGTGAAACATCACGTAACGTGACCGACCAAACGCCGTTTTCGCCTTGGGTCAGCGGGGCTTTTTTCGCGATCATCTCTCCCGAGACAAAGACCTCCTTGGCGTTCTTCGCTTGAAGCAAAAGAGTGATGGCACCGTCATCGGCGACGATGGGAGAAACAATCGGCGGGGGACGTTTCTTCTCTTTCTTAGCTGCGGCAGTTTTGTCGTCTGCACAAGCGAAACTGATGCCGACTAAAGAAATTGCAATGACGGCAAGGAACGCGCATCGAACCTGCATGAGCGGAGACTTGGGCATACGAAACGAACGGTGACAAAACGAGCGCTTAGCGTAATCCGCCAACGCTTTGCCTGCCAGACGCACGCTCAAGTCAATTGTGTTCTACGTCCTCGCCTAACAACGCTCACCCGTAAAGCAGGCTCGCAAAATTCGCTTCGCACGTGCTTCACAAGGCTGCAAGCTACTGCTCGCGTCAAGTGATACGCCTACTCAAGCATTCCACCCTGGCTATTCAGAACCGACCGGTTGCTTGCCGAATACGCTGGCTTCAATGTTCGATCGTTCATCACATCCACCCTTGCTTTTGCAAACGGTGACTCGGGCGGATCAGGCAGTTCCATGGGATTCTCCAATTCACGATCAGATTCATCCATCTGCGGTACGTCGTTTTTCAGTTCGCTGGGCGGTAAGGAAATTTCCCCAGATGGCGTCCCATCGGAACTGATCACGGGCGAGTTGCCTTGCACCGCTGATGGATTGAAACCGCCTTTGGACAATGGCGAGGGACGCGTGACCTTGGACGGATCATCGTATGGCTTCAGAAAACGCCCCACATGAGCAGCATCTGCCGCTGCCCCCTTATTCCAAGCACCTTCGGCCAACTGAACTTGGTTGTACGCCAGTAGCGAACCTTTCTGGCGATGGAAGTCTCGAATGGCCAAGTTGTAGTTAGCAAGAGCGCTGTAGAAATCCAATTCACTGTTGACGACTTGCCGCTGAGCCTGGAGCAGGAAATTGATATTGTCAGTTCCATCGCGATAACGACGCTCCAGCACATCGACCTGTCGTACATCGGATAGGTAACGGTTGTAGTTCGTTTCCAACAATTGATGCGTCAGCTTGATCTGCCGCGCGGCATTGGATAAGTCATGACTGACTCGCAACTCCGACTCGGCCAACAACGCACGCTCACGATTCAAGCTCAGGTGCGCGTGTGAAACCGCAACACTTGCGGCACGTAATCCGACGGGTAGGTTCATCTCGAATCCTGCCTGCCACTCTTGATACCGACCATCCGTGATGTCTTGATAAAGATTGTCGTTGGCCTCTTTGTCAGACGAGCCTATCAAATGGTCCCCCAGTCCGCGCCAACGATACTGCCCCAAAAAGTCCAGCTGAGGGCGTCGATTCAGCCGGGCTGCGACCAGTTCAAGCTCCCGTCTCTGAACATTAAATTTTTGACGACGTACTTCGACGCGACGATCCAAAGCTTGCCCCAGTGCACTGTCCCAATCGAAAATCACTTTGGCATCCGTGGGATTGCTGGTGGGCTTGATCAGTCGCCCGTCGGTTGCCGTCAGGCCAACCAAATATCGCAATCGTTGTTCCAGTGCATACAGGCCCTGCTGTCCACCGAGCGCTGACTGAACCTGCGCCTCGAATTGGTAAAATTGAGATTGAGCCTGGGCCTCTTCGTCGCTTCGCCCCGCCCCCACTTCCAAACGGACTTGCTGATACTGAAAGGTCTGCTGCGCCGCGTCGCGGCCTTTAAGCGTCGCGTCCAAAATGCGATACGCGGTCGCGAGATCCCAGTACGCCTGCTCAACATCAGAGACCAGGCTGATCATTGCCGCCTCGAAGTCCGCCAAGGCAACGTCTTCATTGACGCGTGCGATCAGCACACCGTTGTATTGACCGACCTGGCTATTGGGACCAGCGATGCGGTTGAACTGCGTGCCGGCTCCCCGCATCAAAGGCTGCCTCCATTCGGCTTCCAACCAGCCATTGAATTCGCTGCGAAACGCTCGGCCTGGCCGGTTGTTACGATCGTAGTTCACGACATGCCGCAGCGCAAAACTGGCTCCTTGCGCGGTCTGTTTGGCCAGTTGCCCTGTGTAGTTTGCTCCAGTCGATGTCGTCGCTGTTGGTGTGAAAGCTGCGATGAAACCTGCACCATCGACGTTGTTGGGTTGGTCCCCCTTGGTCCAGAAAAGCTGCTGAGAAAACGTTGTGTCAAACGCCGACAATGCCGCTTCGGTTCCCGACAATGGGTTCGCTGATGTCAGGGCTGGATCGTAGATGGTCGCGGTTGCTTGTGGTGAACTGACAATCGTCCCACCAACATTGCGCAAAACTGGACTTTGCTGCACAGCCAGCTGGACGGCCTCTTGAAGCGACATGTCCAATGTTTGCAGCGCCGAAGGGTCTTCCAAAACCAGCGGCTCGCTCGCCGCTTTGGCTTCTACCGCCGGAGCCGTTGAACACTGCTGAACCTGAGGATACTCGATCTTCAGCCCATGATTGTCATGGAACGTCGTTGCGCACTGCTGGGGCTGCTTGGAAAATTTGTCCAGCACACCACACCCAGTGCTCAACAAGACAGCAGACATCACGGCAGACTTCGCCAGTAGCGTTCGGTCGAGCAATTTGCGTTTGGGTAGACGTACATCAGACAGGCGCGCACCAGCAAACGGTAGCTTCAGACCAACACTACAGCGAACGGCGCAAACAAAATCTTGCACTCGACTTGAGAGCTGATTCAGCAGATTGTTTTTCGTTTCACGCATGACTTGGTCGAGTCCCGAATTGCCGACATGCTCCTTTTTGCAAACGGCAAATGCCGCTGGGCCGTTGAGACCCAACATTCGCGCAAGGAGACAGAGATGTAGCAAGCCTTATCGACCGACAAACGCGCGTCTCTGGAATAACCGGGCGAAGAAACCGATCCGAAGATTCGGACGAAGCGGCAGAGCCATCAAGGTCGTGTCAGAATTTGACGATTGGAGACACTCTGCATGACACGCGTCGAGGGACGCTCAGCGACGCCCCGAAGAGAATTCGCCAGCAGAATTGCTAGCGGATCGCGGAACTACGCTTCGACTTTCGTGCTGGCTGGCGAAGACAGGAGGCCTGCCCATGCCTTGCTTTGGGAAAGTTCCCAAGCACCGAAAAGTACCCCAGTGAAAATCAAATCACCGGCAATCGTGTAGCCAAAAAACGGGACAGCGTTGGCGAAGCAAGCCACTAGCCCCGACATGGTCGACGGATACCAAGGCCCCAACCAAACGCCAAAATTACTAACCAGAAAGAACGCTGATGAGGCGACCAGCGAGGCGACGGGGTACTTCCAAACGCCCGCCGTGTTCTTCATGTACCGGCCAATGGGAACTGCCGCGATCACACCCAGATAAACAGCAGCCATCGTTGTCAACGAATACAGTCCCATCCCTGGCCATCCAATCACGTGACCAACGATATCGCTGAGCAATAAGGCGGCAGCGGGCACCAAATATGCCCGTCGACCGACAAGGTAACAGCCTGCAAAGAGCCCCAAGGCTCCTACGCAAGCGACGTTGGGTGGATGCGGCAAAAAGCGGCTGGCGGCAACAAGAAGGATCAGGACGTAGTGCATGATTTCGTCGGCAAAGTGTTGAATGAGAGAGGCCAAATACTAGCCCCTTTAAGAAGCGATCGGAAGCCCCAAGTTCTCATCGGCCTGCATTGCAATGGGATCCTCACAGTCCGTTTCGGAAGATCCCAGCGGTTGGGCACACTTTTCACGGAAATATCGCGATTACGGACGCTACTGCGGCCGCTTCAACCAAGGCCGCTTTGGGATCCCAAGGTGGCTGCTGATGCAAAATGGGAGCGCAGGATCCAGATCGATAATAACCCAGTGTGGATTCGCAATCACACGGATGACTCAACGACATCAGATACGGCATCATGGGGACGGTCGCGAAGAACCTGGCTCCGCTGGCTAGTGGCTGAAGGGCTGGAAACCGTTCGTGCCCATGCCGTTCCAGCATGCGATCCTCGAAATAGCGAGGGTGCGAATACGTGTTCGCGGCACTCCACCGGCCAACTGACCACGCCCAAGGCCCCGAATCTAGCTGCCTGGCATCACCACTTTCGGCAAGCGGGACTGCGGGGGCGGCGACATCACCGCGAAACCCGTCAGGAGTCTTTCCATTGCCGATCTTCACGGTCGATGTCGAAGGAGCCGCCAAGGCGGGCAGCTTGAAACGCCCACTTTCATCTTGAGAAATCCGCTGGCTTGTTAGCGAAGCTGACATGCCGTCGTCGGTATCTTCCGCGTCGCGATCCCGTTCCCCATCTTCCTGATCCCGAGAACTTTCCGCCTCGCGTTCTTCATCAAGGTCAATTCTCAACCGTCGCAATCGAGAACGCCGCTGATCTTGATCGGCATCCGTGTCATCTACCTCGTCGTCGGATTCGTCATCAGGCAACGAAATGAGCGTTTTAGACAGACGTACGAATTTCCGTTCGGCAGGAACCAAATACTGGTCGGCGTCCAAACCAAGACTTGCATCCCCGAGTACGGGTGGCAACAAGAACGCGTTGGATTTCGCGTCGGGCTCGGCACCAATCGCAGCGGCACCCGGGCAAAGCAACGTGCTGCCGATCGCGGCGCTCGCGGCAAGACATAACGCAGCCAATTTCTGGCGGCGTCGACGCATCCTTACATCTAACTGAGACGATTCCATCGCTCACTCCACTGGTTCGATCAAAACGAATTGGGACAGAAGTAACAATTCGACCGAGCAGCACAAAGAAATCAGCCAAGTGGTGGTGGCTCCAAACAACCGCCCGGTATGTCAGAACCGCCCATCGCATCAATACCGTGCAGCGTGTCAGAACCACGCAGTGCGTGAATACCGTTTTGCTTGCTACGCGCGTCACGACCGGTCTCTCAGCTCGGTCCCACACTCGGCCCACACTCGGCCCA
>CAYUGI010000054.1:0-7338 GCA_964444105.1 uncultured Pirellulaceae bacterium | reverse complement strand
CCCACACTCGGCCCACACTCGGCCCAACGCTCCTTACTGATTGCCCTATCGGAACAACCCGACCGTAGCGGCATCGCGGCTACTCTTTCTTTAGGGCGGAATCCGTCGTCGCGGCGTCGCCCTGGCTTTGTGAATCTTCCGATTTACGTTCGCCCTTCTCAAAGAACTTCAAGGACGCGCTATTCATGCAGTAGCGTTTGCCGGTCGGTTTGGGGCCATCATTGAACACGTGTCCCAGGTGCGAACCGCAACGGTGGCAGTGAACCTCGGTTCGCGAATAGAAAAGTTTCCAGTCCTCGCGATACCCGACGGCTTCTTTTCTGATCGGCGCGTAAAAACTTGGCCAACCCGTGCCCGATTTGTACTTCGTCTCGCTCTTAAACAAAGGCAAGTCGCAAATCAGACAGTGGTAGTCACCGTCTTTCTTGTTGTTCCAGTACAAGTTGCGAAACGCCTTCTCGGTACCTTCTTCCTGCGTGACGTAATACTGAGTCTTCGTTAGTTCGCGACGCAGCTCTCTTTCGGACTTGGGTTGATACGCTTCCTTGTCAGACTCCGCCCCCAAATTCACCTTCGTTTCAGGCGAGGCATTCGACTTGTCATCTGCTGCCGCGAGAGCCCCAGTCAATACAACGACCGTGAAAGCCACTGCTACAATGGACGACAAAACAAAACCACTGGCGCGTCGGGCCGTACGTGTTGCATCCTCAAAATTCTTCATTGCAATGGTCACCGTCTACTAAACGAAGTCTCAGTAAAATGGGATGCGGGCTAGGACGCCATCAGGCCTAACCCGGCGTTCATCTCCAATGTTATTTTAATGCCACGCTCTGCGACGAGGTCAGTACTCTTGGAAGTTCGCGATTTTTTTCGCAATCTGCTCCAAAACCTGACCGCGTACGCGAGCGTCTCCTCCTTCAATTGCCCGCTGAAAAGCACTTTATGGCTGACGTCCAGCTCCAATCGATTTCCAAGCAGTTCGGTGGCCGCACTGTCTTGGATGACATCAATCTTCACATTGCCAGCGGGCAATACGTGGTCCTGCTAGGTCCAAGTGGATGCGGAAAGTCGACCCTGCTGAAGATGATCGCTGGCTTAGAACCCGCCAGTTCTGGATCCGTTCATTTAGCTAAGGCTTGCGTCGATAACGTCCCGGCCCGAAAACGAGACGTCTCGCTAATCTTTCAGCATGACGGCTTGTATCCGCACCTCAGTATTCGGCAGTCCATCGCGATGGGTCTAGGAGACTTGCCCAAAGCGGAAAGAAATCAGCGAATCGATGAAGCTTCCTCGTTGACCGATTTGGACGATTTCCTGGAGCGCCGGCCAGACAGTTTAAGCGGCGGCGAACGACAAAGAGCCGCGATTGCGAAAGCGATCGCCAGACGCGCAAGCGTCAGATTGTTCGACGAACCTTTGGCTGCTTTGGACTCGCACGTGCGCCACAATATTCAGGAAACACTGATATCGTGGCATCGCCAGCACGCTGGCACGACCATTCACGTCACACACGATGGGCACGAAGCGATGAGAGTCGCCGATCAAATTGCAGTGTTAGCAAAAAAAGATCCCTCCGCTCCAGGTGAAACCTCACGCGACAACCAAGGGGCAACGATCGTGCAAGTCGGTAGCCCCAGCGAAATCTATCGCGTGCCAAGCAGCCAAACGGTCGCGCTGTCCCTGGGCACTCCGCCAATGAGTTTTCTGCGAGGGAGAATCGAAGACGGACAAATCATTTCGTCAAACAATTCCGTTGGATGCAATTTTGCGTCTGATCAATGCTTGCCTAAAACGGCTGATCTTTCGATTGGCTTGCGTCCCGATGCCTGCCGAGTCGTTGCGTTTCATGATGACCAAGTATCCTCGGCACAACTAGCTTGCCCCGCTGGCGCACTTTTTTTGGCTGGCGAATTAACACGGCAGTACTCCAGTAACGGCCACCACTATGGAGTCGTCGAATCGGGCAACGAACGATTCACAATCGAGCTGCCCGGAGCTGACGTGATCAAACGCTGGGTTCAGATCGAAGTCGATCCTGCCGAATTGCACCTGTTCGATTCGCGGACAGGTAAATCGCTGCGGCCGACAACCAGCAATCCTTCGCGATAACGATTGTGCTGCAATGGCACTGCCGCTGCCCAAACGAACGACATTGGGTAACATTGTCGGATGGAATCTTTTCTGCCGCTCGCGATTATCCTCTGTATTGGGATTTTCGTGCAATCTTCGGCGGGCTTCGCAGCAGGGCTGATTATTATCCCGTCACTGCTCTGGTGTGGCTACAGCATTCCCGAAGCACAAGCGTCTCTTCTGGTCGCCACCGTGCCACAGAACATTGCCGGCGTTTGGTCGCTCCGCAAATCGATTTCGATTGAGCGAATTGCAATGCCAGGCCTTACTCGAATTGTGTTTTTCCCGGTGGGCTGTTTCCTATTGGTTGGCCTTCAGGCGTTCCCGGTCGAACGTGTCCGGCAAGTCGTCGGTGCCGTGGTATTGGTGGCGACGCTTTCGATCATCTTATTCAAGCCAACACCTAGGCAATCGCTTCATTGGGGATGGGGTTGGCTCGCGTTCCCCGTTTCGGGTCTCCTTCAAGGACTGGTTGGGATGGGCGGACCTGCGATGGTCTTTTGGGTGCAAGCACACGACTGGGACGCCCGCCAAATGCGTGGTTTCTTGTTTGCGATGTATCTGGCCAGCCTCTTCCCAGCACTTTTGATGCTTTACTACTTTTTTGGGCAGCAGGTTGTTCAGCCCGCCCTCGTGGCGATGACTGTAGTCCCCCTGCTGTTGTTAGCGACCTACCTTGGCTTAAAATTCGGCGATTGGTTAGGGAGAGAGAGATTGCGAAAGATCACTCTGGCACTCTTGCTCGTCATCGGGCTTGCTGGGATCGCTTCACCGTACGTCACTTCTCAAGCTCCGCCAACGACTGATGAGGTGCAGCAGAAGTGATCGCAAGACTTTTGGAATTGAATGAAGATGGATGGAATGTTCCTCGCTAGCGCTGTCGAAATCGCCGAAACCACTTCGTTGTATTCAGCCGACGCGTTGTTCGCGCTGCTGACATTGACGTTGATGGAGATCATTCTCGGCATCGACAATATTGTGTTCATTGCGATCATCACGGGACGCTTGCCGGAGGAGAAGCGGTCTTTCGCCCGCAAGTTCGGACTGGCAGTCGCGATGGCAATGCGAATCCTGTTGCTGATGATGATCGGCTGGATCATGGGCCTGGGCGGCGCGCTCTTCGAGTTGTCTCAATTCGCCCCGACTTCCGCGATGGCGGAAAAACTAGCCGCCGACCATGAAGTCAACGAAGTCTCGACTCGCGATTTGATATTGTTGTTCGGCGGTCTATTTTTGCTCTACACAGCCGTCCGCGAAATTCACCACAAAATCGAAGGCGATGAAGAAGAAGCCGAGATCGGCAACTTACCGGGTGACGAAGGCGGTGCGCATGACGGCGTCACTCCCGTAGAATACGCGAAGACGGGTTCGATCACCGTCAGCGGCGTACTAATGCGAATCGCATTCATGGACGTTATCTTTTCGCTGGACAGTGTGATCACCGCGGTCGGAATGGCCAACCAAATTCCAATCATGGTCGCTGCCGTCGTGATTTCCGTCGGCGTGATGATTATTTTCGCGAATCAAATCAGCGACTTCGTCCAAGATCACCCCACTGTCAAAATGCTGGCTCTATCGTTCTTGATTCTCATTGGTGTCGTATTGGTCAGTGAAGCGGCGGGCACACCTGTCAGCAAAGGCTACGTGTATTTCGCAATGGTATTCTCGTTGATGGTCGAGTTTCTAAATTTACGAATGCAAACCAAACGCTACCGTCCCAGCCGAGGCGAAGGTGAAACCGGCGGCTTCCGCAAACGGTAGTTGCGTTGGATTGCATTCGCTGATCGTTGATATGACCGCTAGCTCCGGCGAACTGGTACCAAACGCGACAACTGTCAAACCAACCACCGCTAGCGGGATGTGCATCATCTGCGACAGCGGCACCCAACCGCGAACAGGTATTTCGCCGCCGACGACCAAGAGTGTCAGTCCACCGATCGTCAGCAATATGTCAATCATCAAGCGTCCTGCCGCGTTTCACTCGTTTGATCACCTTTCTGGAAGTCAGCAAGCGTCTCGAACACTTGATCCTCGGGGACCAGGTTCGGAATGATACCGATGCGGCGAAGCATGTCGTCCGGCTGAGCCTGCAAGCCAGTCAGCGACACCGACCTACCCGACTGAGTCAGCTGCAAAATCGTATCCTCCAACGTGTACAGGCCCGACTGATCAATGCTCGGCACTCGCTCCATCCGCACCACCAACGTCTTGGCATCTACAGGCAGCGACTGCGATAGCGCTCGAAAACCCGACGTGAACCCGAAGAACAGCGGCCCGTAAAGATGTTTCACATAAACCGACGGATCATTCGCGACGTCAGTCTCGTCATCCCAAGCTGGCTCAGGTACCAACCGCGTGATCGTCGATGCAGATTCCGCCAAATCACCGGATTGCTTCATGAACAGAATGCTGGCCAACACCACCCCCGCTGCGACTGCGTGAATTAGGTTTCCAAACACCGTCCAGATCAGGACCACGATCATCACGACCGCATCCGCACGCGGCACATACTTCAAGTGCCCCAGTGACCGATAATCGATGATCGCAATGCCCACCGAAATCAATAATCCCGCTAGAACGCTTAGCGGAATGTAAGACACCAATGTGCCCAGCCCAAGCAATGCCAGCAACTGAAACAAACCGTGCGTGATCCCGGACAGCCGCGTCTTTGCACCCGCATTGATCGCAACAACAGTGCCTTTGGTTGCCCCGGCACCTGGAATGCCGCCAAAGATCGACGCGATGACATTGCCGATGCCCTGCCCAATCAGTTCGCGTTTGCTGTCGTGGCGATCTTTGGTGATGTTGTCCGCAATCACAGACGTCAACAGCGAATCGATCGAACCAAGCAGCGCCAGAGTCATCCCGGACTGCAAAATGAATACATAATGCTCCGATGCAACCGACAGAAACGAATTGATTCGCAGCGGAGGAAAACCGCTGGGAATATCGCCAATCACCGGGACGTCCAATTTCAGCGCGATCGCCACGCCAGTCCCGACCAACAAAGCCACCAACACCGAAGGCACCTTCTTGGTAATCAACGGAAACGTGTAGTTCACCACCAGCGTCAACACACCTAGAGCCACTGCCCAGACATTGATCACAGAGAGCGGCTCGCTGATTTTTGTAAAAACTTCGATCGTCGATTTGGGCGACTTACTTCCCAGCAATGGCCAAAGTTGCAGGATGATGATGATCAGACCCACGCCGCTCATGAACCCCGACACAACCGGATAGGGAAAGTAACGGATGTACTTTCCAACTCCCAGCAACCCCAACGCAATCTGAAAAATCCCGCCGGCCAGAAAGCACAGCAGAATAATGCCTATGCCGCTTTCCAGATCGCCAGTCGCTTTAACCGCGTAGACCACAATGGCAGCCGCAACGACCGTCATCGGACCTGTCGGCCCGGACGCTTGCGTCGGCGTGCCACCGAACATGGCCGCAAAGATCCCCACGGCAATCGCGCCGTACAGACCGGCCGCAGCACCCATTCCCGATTGAACACCAAACGCCAGTGCAAGCGGTAACGCAATGATGCCGGCGATCAGCCCACCGCTGATGTCGCCCTTCAAATTCTTCCAGTCGTAACCCATCGTTCTTACGCGTTTTCCTTATCTCTGAAATGAAACCTATTTCGCAATTGCACCTATTTCAAAAAGGAAACCGCTCCTTCGTCCCTGTCGTGCAAACCGCCCACAATTGCGATCGCCTTGTCATCTTCCATCTGACGCAGAATGTCGCTTTCCGTGCGGATACGATCCATCGTCCATCAAACACTCCGCTCCGTCACCGCATGCACAGACTCTGCGTTTCTGCTGCTCATTGGTCGGCACTTCATTAATCAGCCGATCGCGATCGGTTGATTCAGCTTTCTTCATCAGGTGGCTCCAAGAAAACCATTCAGGTGCAAGTCAACCTTCCAGGAAGTCTACGCGGATTTTCTGGAAAAAGAACTACCCAGCGTGAGTGCCCAACGTCAGTAACCAATGATTATCCGCCTCCCCTAATCGTTCCGGGTTGCCAGCCCCGAGTGTCGTGTCAATCAGGCCCAGTCAAAGGGTAACGCTTCACTGCCAAATCCGATCTCGCCTAGCACTGGAACGTCGGTGTAGTTCGCGATTTCTGCTGCGTTGCGTTTGGTGCTTTCGTCAGGTTGTTCAGAGACTTGCGAAAGGATGATTCCCGCGGGAGTCACGCCTAGGCATTCTGCTGCCGCACAAGTCGCCAGCGTCTGATGGATGACACCCAAACGATTGGCGGTAACGACAATCAATTTTGCGGCGGGTAGCGATTGGAAAAAGTTGATGTTTAGTACGCCATCAGCAAGCGGGCTCATCAACCCTCCTGCTCCTTCGACAATCAGAGTGTCGCATTGCTCTAGCCAAGGCCTCAGGCCGCGTTCGAGCAGATCCACATCGACGGACGCGCCTTCCGCCGCCGCGGCCACATTGGGTGCTAACGCCGCGATGAATTTCTGCGGGCAAACCCACTCCTTCTTCCCCGGTTTTCCGGCCGAATTCCACAGCAAGTCCGCATCATCGGACACGCGCTGGCCTGCCACCAAGCGGCATCCACTCGCGACGGGCTTGTAGACGCCAACGTTCACGCCAGAATGATGGAGTGTCTTGGCAACCAACGATGAAACGTAGGTTTTGCCAACGTCTGTATCGGTTCCCGCAAAAAAGATTATGTTCGGCATCTTCGGATCACTTCAAGGAATCTAACCGTGGCACGTAATGTTCGTTTAGCGCTACTGCAACTGCGTGATGTGGGTTCGCGTGACAAAGCGATTGATAAGGCATCGCAGTGGATCGTGAAAGCCGCCGCCGATGGAGCCCAGGTCATCTGCCTGCAAGAGCTTTTCAATAGCCCTTACCCATGTCAAAGCGAAGACCATCGTAATTTTGACCACGCCGAGTCCATCCCGGGCCCCAGCACGGAAGCCCTTTCAGCGGTCGCTCGAGACCATCAAGTCGTCGTTGTCGTCCCTATTTTTGAACGACGTGCGCCGGGCGTCTACCACAACACCGCGGTCGTTCTGGATGCGGATGGCACGATCGCAGGAACGTACCGCAAGATGCATATCCCCGACGATCCGTTGTTCTACGAAAAATTCTACTTCGCTCCCGGCGACCAAGGATTCGCTCCGATCCAAACACGTTACGCCAAATTGGGTGTCGGAATTTGCTGGGACCAGTGGTA
>CAYUGI010000053.1:0-28607 GCA_964444105.1 uncultured Pirellulaceae bacterium | reverse complement strand
GTTCATCAGCGACAAATTGTAGGTGACGACTGATTTCAGGTAGTCGTTCTCGGCTCGTGATAGCTGTGCTTGGCTCGCGAGTAGGTCTTCCAAAACAAAGCTCCCCGATCGCCCCTCACCCGGCATCAATTCCCAACGTCGTAGCACGTAGTCGGTTTTCGCCTTCATGGCGTTCATAGCACTCTTTTTCGTATCCAGTTCGTCGTACGAAGTCTGCACTTCACGAACAGCAACACGGGTCTCCAGTTTCAAGGTCTGCACAGTGGTCGTGTATTGATTTTTCAGTTGACGAAGCTCCAAACTTCGACGCGTATTTCTTGCGCGAGCCGCTCGATTGCAGAAAGGGGCCTCGTACTCCAAGCCGATTGCGTAACTCGGTTCGCCGCGACTGAATTGATCTGCCCACGCTCCACCGACATCGAAGTCGTCTCTGAGACCGGCGAGGTAGGTTTCGGTTACCAAATTCAGGATTGGCAACATTTCGTTCTTCGACATGTTGACTCGAACACAAGCGGCTTTGATTTGTTTCAAAGCTTGGTTGATTTCCGGTCGAAATTGCACCGCCGTGGTCAGGGCTTCTTCCATGGTGACGGGAAAAATCTCAGACGTCGGTGATTCGACGGGAATCAGTTCCAAGCCTTCCTGATTCAGTTCAGGGTCGTTTACAAGAGCACGAATGCGATCTTCCGCGTTTTTAACTGCCGTCATGGCGCGTCGCAGGTCGGAGCCGCGCGTTTTTACTTCGGCTTCGGCGCTGATCAGCTGACTTTGGAAAGCGTCGATCTCGCTGCGTTGCTGCAGACGATCGAAGACCTCTTGAGCGCGCTGATACGATCGAGCTTGCTGGAGATAGATTCCGCGTTCGAGGTACAGTCCCCAGTAGGCGCGAACGACTTCCAGCAAATGCGATTGGAGCTGACGACGAAATTCATCTTTTGCGATTTTCGCGTCAATTTGTGCCAAGACAATCAGGCTGTTGTTGTAGACTTCGCCGCGACCGCGTTTGAGCGGTTGGCTGTAGCTAAGAACAAGGCGTGAGGTTCCCTGATCGTTGGGCGTAAAGAACGTCGAGTTGTTGTTTTGAAAACCGATCCGCTGGGCAATTTGAAATTGGCCACCGTATTGATTGCGACGACGAACACCGGCTCCCGCTGTCAGGTTGTTGTCGCGAAAACGTGTTCCACCACCACCGACGGTCAAGCTGTTGCCGACCGGATCACTGGTATCATCCCAGCGAGTATCCAAGAAGCGTGTCCAGTCAAAGGCTGCAGAAGCTTCGACGATGGAAGTTTCGCGAATCAGCGGCAGTTCGCTGAACACCTTGATTTGGGACGAGTGCTCCAAAGCGCGAACTAAAAGGTCTTCGACCGAGATGACGTGACTGCTCGTCTTTTCCTGGAGCGATTCGCGAACCCCCGAGTCCCACCAAGCTAGCTGAGCGGAAGGTTGGTTCGTTGCCATCGGCACCGACTCGAATTGCGAAGGCTGTCCGCCGGTGATTGAAGGCGTCCCATCGGTGTGAACCTGTGGGTGCGGCGGCGCGAACTCATCTTGTGCGCGAGCTGTCTGAGCCGTCGTATACGCGGATGCAGCCAATGCCAACGCAAATGCTGCTCGGTTCAGTCTCAAGACTGCCATGATTTCGTTCCTTCGAATAGCCTTCAGACATCCTTGCCTGAACAAACTTTGTGCTGGATGCGTCATTTGACGCCGCGCCTAGATATCGATGTTCTCGGGTCCTGTGATTGAAATGCCCGCCTTCGCTATCGACCACAATAGATTGTGGGGAAATGGAAACAACGTAAACTCAATTGCCAGTGGACGCTGTCGCGAAGGAGGGCATTTCAATCACAGCTTTGAGAGTTTCCCCTCAAATATGCCCTCGTGTGCAGGGAGTATCGGAATGCCAGGGCTGGTAGGCTACGTCTGAACACCAAAGTCCACTGATGCGGATTGTGAGGACGAGCATAGTCACGATAAGAAACTTCTGAGCCCAATGGTGGCTACTTGAGGCCGCCACGCATTTGATAGCAAACCCTTCATTGCAACGAGGTGTAACGAAGCTGGCATCAATGCGAAGCCGTGTTCGTGGACGAAACGATCAGCTGATACGAATGATGCGTCCAGTCAAAACCGAGCGGATCGTTGTTCGCAGCATGAAGTGCTGATAGCACATTGGATGCATTGTGGTTAAATGCTGCACTCACACTGATCGGTTCGTTCATGTAAAGCTGGCTATGAACCGCCGGATGGAAGAACCGACGTAGGTTGAATCCGGCATCGTAAGTCGAGTTCTGCACTGCAAGCGTTTGATCGATTCGCATCTCGTGCGGTGTTTCGTAGAGAACGACCGTTGGGAATTGCATCAACCAGTTGCCAGCAGCATCAGCTACGACGATCTGTTCGCCGATGAGACGCCCGTGCTGGTCGTAGATTTTGCCGGACAGCGTCGTGCCCGGATCGACGATTCCGGTATAAACCGTATCGATCGGTAGCGGCCGATGTCGTTGCTTGTACAGATCGTCATCGATGTCATTGATGCCGTTGTAGGAGTTCAAGTCTTTGCCCAATCCACTGAAATCGGTGAACGAATCAAAAGCGAAAACCGGTAAGTCGGTGGTGTCCAGTGCGACGTTGTTTTCCGGTGTAGGATCGGCACCATTTGTCCCGTCATCGGTCACAACCGATTCGTTGCAAGTTTGGTCGAATCCAAAGGGTAGCGGGTCAGGGATCGTCGCATCGATGGTGAATACGATCATGTCGCCGCTATCCAAGTTGCCGACATTCCAGGTCACGATACCGGTGTCCGGGTCGTAGACACCGCCGGCACTTGGCACCACGTTTAGCATCAATTCAGGTTTCAATTGGCTGGTGACAACCACGCCGGTTCCGTTTTGTTTTCCCACATTGCTAACGACAACTTCATAAGTCACGTTGTCTCCCGGATCGGCTTCCGCCAAGTTATCCGTCACCGTGACCGTATAGTCTGGAGTAGTAAGTAGCGGTGTCGTGACAGGCGACTCGTTGTTGGATAAATCAGGGTCTTCGCCATTGAATCCATCGTCGGTAACATTGACCGTGTTGGTTACGTCATCAATGCCAGCAGCTAGCGGATCGGCGATGACAGCGGTCACGTTGAAGAAAACTTCGTCGCCAGGATTCATCGCTGCGAGATTCCACGTGATGGTTCCGCCAACGGGATCAACTGTACCACCACCCGCATTGGTGATGGTCAGGATATCTGTCGGATAGGTATCTGTGATGACAACATTGCGTCCGTCCAATTCGCCAATGTTGCGAACACGGATCAAATACTGGATCGTATCGCCTGCATTGGCTGTTGCCGAAGGCGTTGTCTTCGTGATCTCATAGTCCGGGGTCGCGTGGAAACCGAAACCGGGTCCACCCACCGTGACATTCCCAGGCAACACGTAGTCGGCTACGTGATCCGTTGCGATGCCATCGTTATCAACCGTTGGATTGTTGGCCAGACCGACAGGCATGTCAGTGCGATCGGTCGTGATCGTGTAGGTTCCCGCCAACAGATTTGTGAACAGAAATTCTCCGTTGGAATCCGTCGGCATTGATGTCGTGTAGTCCACGTTGCCGTCACCATCAAAGTCCACGGTCAAGGTAACGTCGACACCAGGTAGTACGCGATCAGTGCCATCTTGACCTGCGTTGTTGTTGATGTCGAAGAAGACGGAATCCGTCAGCGCTCCATTGCCGGTGTAGCCAAAGTCCTGCAGCGTGTTGTCCTCGGCTGCACCCAAGGTGAGCGACGAAACATTGGGCGTTCCTGTTCCATCAAAGTCACTTGTGGGGATGCTGCCAGCAGGCTGAGTGACGACAACGTTGTAGTTGCCGGCCGGTAGGTTCGCAAAGCTGTAGTTGCCGTTGCTATCGGTTGTCGTCGCGACCGTGTGATCCACGGTTCCGTCACCGTTGAAGTCGATTTCCAACGTGACATTCACCCCTGGCAAACCTACATCGGTTCCGTCTTGTGCTCCATTGCCATCGACATCGTAGAACACCGTGTCACCGATACTGCCGGTGCCGTTGAAACCAAAATCTTGGTCGTTGTTAGTTTCGCCAGCGGCTAGCGCGAACGTATTGGACGTATCGGGTCCGGGCACGCTGTCGATATTAGTTGTCGGATTCGTTCCGCTAGGAGTCGCTACCGTGACGGTAACTTGGCCAGCGGGAACGTTCGTGAAACTGTAGTTGCCATCTTGGTCGGTGGTTGCTGTCGTGGTGAAGTCAGGCGTCAGGTCACCGTCCAAGTCAACTTCGATCGTGACAACGACGCCAGGGATACCGACTTCGCCCGCATCCTGGACCCCGTCGCCGTCTTCGTCAAAGAAAATCGTGTCGCCAACGGTGCCCGTGCCCGTCAGTCCAAAATCCTGGGTGTCGGAGGACTGATTGGTGATATTTAAAGTTACGTCGCTGGTGTTGGGTGTTCCTGTGCCGTCGGAGTCAAAGGAGGGACTTGTGCCCGCCGGTGGCGTTAGCGTGACGGTGTAATCGGCGTAGGGAAGGCCATCAACAATATACAGGCCATTGGCGTCCGTTGTTGTCGTGAACGATTCATCGATGCCGTCGCCGTCAATGTCAGCGGTAATCGTGATGTCGACACCCGCGTAGGCAACATCATCGCCGTTGAAGAGCCCGTCGTCTGCGAAGTCGTAGAAAACAAAGTCGCTGATCGAGCCGCCGCCAACAAAACCGAAATCCACGTTGTCGATATCCGTATCAACCGGCAGTACGACGGTCTGTGGGTCGTTTGCTGTCGTCAATGAAGTGTTGTTGGGGGCGGTGGATTGATCGACATCGACAGAATAGTTTCCTCCGGGAAGGAACGAGAATAGGTACATCCCGTCCGCATCCGTCGTCGTGGTGAAGACTTCGTCGTCGCCTCCGGGGCCAGCATCCAAAACGCCATCAGCGCCAAACCAAGTCAAGATCACATCAACGTTCGCAAGTCCAGGTTCATTGGTCGCGTCTTGAATACCGTCGCCATCGGTGTCCAGCCAAACGCGGTCACCGATGCTGGAAGTGGAGTTGTAGCCGAAGTCGATCGTGTCGATGTCTTCGCTCGCGGCTAACACTACTTCCGCCGTGTGCGGTGTTGCGATTCCGTCGGGGTCTGCCGTTGGGTTTGCTGCCATGCCAGCAGGCAAGTCGGCGTCTTCAACCGAAACGGTGTATGTTCCCGGCAACAGATTCTCGAACAGATAGCCGCCATCGATGTCAGTTGTCACCGTGGTGGTGTAGTCGGCAACCGTGTCGCCATCTAGATCGACCGAAGCGGTCACGCGAATGCCGGGCAAGCCGCGATCGCCGGCGTCCACGGCATCATCGTTATTGACATCCCAAAAGATGTAGTCGCCAATCGAGCTGTCACCGCGATAACCAAAGTCCGCGTCCAAACGACTGGTGCCCGAAAGCACAATGTTGCTTGTGTGGTCTAGCGCCGCTGCACCCAATGCCGCGTCATCTTGGTCAAATGTTTGTGTCGCACCGGCGGGTAAATCGGCCGCCGTTACCGTGACTTCGTAGTTTCCGTCGAACAACCGATCGAACTGGTAGTTGCCGTTGGCATCCGTGGTTGTTGTTAACGTGACGTTGTCAGCCGCAGTCGCGAAAATCCCGTCTGGCCCCGCGTAAACCAACGTCACGCCGATTCCCAGCAGTCCTGGCTCGCCAGCGTCTTGCGCGCCGTTGTTGTTCGCGTCGAACCAAACACGATCACCAAGGGACAGTGTTCCTGTGTATCCAAAGTCAACATCGCTGCGATTTTCCATGTCGGCCAAACTGATTTCGGCAACGCCCGGCAATGTGTTCGCAGCATCATCGACTTCAAACGTTTGGCTAAAGCTGCCCGGGATCGTGGATTCATCCACGTCGATGCGGAAGTCACCCGCTGGCAGGTTGTCAAACAGGTAGATCCCGTTTGCACCCGTTGTGGTCGTCAGTATCAGGTCGTCGACGCTGCCGAACAGTCCATCGTCACCTGCATGCACCAGATTGACAGTGACGCCGACCATTCCCGGTTCGCCCGCGTCTTGTGCTGCATTGCCGTTCACGTCGTGCCAGACACGATCGGAAATCGAGCCATTTCCGGCGTAACCAAAATCGATATCGAAGCGATCGGAATCATTCACCGAAATGTTGGAAACACCATTGATAGAAGCAGGTCCAAAGGCGGCATCGTCTGTCTCGTCGGTTCCCTGTAAACCCGTTGGCAAGTCGGTCGTATCGATCGTGACCGTGTAGTCGCCGTTGAATTGCTCGGTAAAGACGTATTGCCCGTTGGCATCCGTGGTAGTGGTGATCGCAGCTGGGTCGTCACCGTTGCCAAAGATACCGTCTAGCCCCGCGAATTGCAGGGTTACGTCGACTCCTGCGATGCCTTGTTCCGTGCCATCTTGGACGCCATTGTTGTTGTCGTCGAAGTAGACAGTGTCGCCGATGTCGTAGAGAGCTTCGCCAAAGTTATTGCCAGTCGATCCAGTCAACGGCAGTGTCAAGTCCAGCGTATTAGGGGACGTATTGCCATATTGCGTTGGCTGCGTTTCGACGATTCGGTAAGGTCCTGCTGGCAAATTGTCAAAGCTGTAGTTTCCGTCGGTGCCGGTGATAAACGTGTCCAACAAGACCGGAGTCACGGGATTCGTCATGTCGAATAGCTGAATCGTCACGCCGGGCACTCGCGTTGTTTCGCCTCCACCCAGTGTGCCATCTCGGTTGTCATCCACAAACACGGTGCCGCTGATCGTCGTGCCGCGTTCGCCAAAGTCGTAATCCACTCCATCGTCGCCGCTCACGACATCAATGCTGCTAATCACGTCGTTGGTGGCGGTGTTGCCGTTGGCAAGCGATCCATCGGAGTCAATGCCGTCGTTGAATTGACCCGGCTGAGATTCTGTCAACGTGTAACCTGTGCCATCACTCGGGCGAAGGTTCGCGAACGCGTAGTTGCCGCTAGCGTCCGTATTCACGGTCACATTGACGGTGTTGCCCAGGTCATCGGTTCCTTGCAATCGAACTTGCACACCGCTGATCGGTGTTTCGCCATCGCCCGGTTCGTAGACCCCGTCATTGTCATGGTCGTTGAATACCGTCCCGGACAAGCTGGCAGGAAGTAGTTCGCCGAAGTTGTTCTCCGTGCCGTTGGTACCTGACGTGACGACGATTGCCGAGTAAACATCGTTGACGCTGTCATTTCCGCCCGGCGTTCCGATGGTATCGCGTCCGTCGATGTAAGCCGCTGGAGCATTGACTTGCGTGATCGTGTAGCCGGTCGCGTTACTGGGACGCAAGTTGGTGAATTCGTAGTAGCCGTTGGCGTCGGTAGGGACCGTGATGTCAATCGCATTGCCCAAGTCATCGGTTCCTTGAAGCCGGATCTGAGACGCAGGAATTCCGTTGGCAGCTGGTTCGTCAGACCGGACTCCATCATTATCGCTGTCGTGATAGACATAGCCGGAGAGCGTCGACGGAAGTACTTCGCCGAAGTTGTAGCTGGTGCCGGTATCACCTGGGACAACGTCGATGCTGCTGATGACGTTGTTGGTTGACGTGTCGCCGTTGGCAAGCGAACCATCTGTGTCGCGGCCGTCCAAGTATCCGGTGGGTTCGGTGACTTCGGTGACCGTGTAGCCAGCAGCATCACTGGGTCTCAAGTTCGTGAAGCTGTAGACGCCGCCTACGCCAGTTGCGACCGTCACATCAACCGTATTCCCCAGGTCATCGGTTCCTTGTAGTCGAACCGAGACTCCGACGATCCCCGTTTCCGAACCGTCAAAGTTGCCATCGTTGTCGGCGTCGTGATAGACCGCACCGGTGATCGATGCCGGCTGAATTTCACCAAAGTTATTTTCGGTGCCATGCGTTTCGGTGCCGGTTGGTAATGAGATCGCTGAGAATTCGTCGTTCACAGTATCGGTTCCGCCCGGTGTTCCAATCGTATCGCGTCCATCCAATAATGCCGCCGGAACGGTCGTGCCCGTAGGATCCTGCTCAATGCTGTACGTGCCTGGGCGTAGGAAATCGAACAAATACGAACCGTCTGCTTGGGTTTGAATTGTCGTGTCGACACTGTTGCCCAGGTGATCGGTTCCGGTTAAGCGAATGTCAACATTGCCAATGCCGACTTCGGAACCGTTGATGATTCCGTCGTTGTTTGTGTCGTCCCAGACATTTCCCGCCAGCGAATTGCGGTAAATGCGAATGGTGTCGCTATCGGTATCACTTCCGTCCCCATCGGCGTCCGGCGTGTCACGTTCGCCGCCCTCGGCGCCGTCAAGGGTGGATCCGTTTTCGATGGTCGCGGTATTGGTCAAGGTGGATCCCGGCGTAACGGTATCCGCTAAGTCTAACGTGATCGTGAAAGTAGCCGATGCGCCTGCCGCGAGCGTGCCACCAGTGTACTGAAGCAGCCCAGTGCCTGAATCAAAGTTGGCAGTAAAGTCGCTGGGGTAGTCCGTGCCTGACACGCCAAGGCTGACGCTGGAAAGATCGTAGTGCGCTGCGTTGAGAATGTCCTGAACCACCATGTCGTACGCCGACGAGGTTCCCTGGTTGTTATCGACTGTCAGGACAATCGTGACGGTGTCACCTGCGTCAGCTTGATCGATGTTTACCGTCGGCCCGAACTCTTTGGTGATTGCCAGGCTGGGTTCCACCACGGTGACATCAATCGCACCGGCGCTTTGTGGCGGCTGACCGTCAGTAGCGAAATCAATGGTGGCGTTGTTAGTCAGTGTTTGCTGATTTCCGACGTATCCCGTGTTAGAAGAAACATCCGAAACCACTGCATCAACCAAAATCAGAAACGCGTTATTGTTCAGGTCGTTGTCGACCGTTACATCGACTTGGCCAAAGGTAAACGTCACTTCGGCACCGTCCGTTGCGCCGCCACTAACGCTTGGGTTTCCCACGCCAATGGTTCCTGCAAAATCCGCCTGCAGCAGCGGATTGCCCAAATAGTCAACGGATCCTGCGGCCGTCGTGATGATCTGAAAATTGCTGTAGTTCAGTCCAGCCGGCAATTGGTCGATGATCGTAGCGTCGGGAGTGGTTCCTTCGGGCAATGAAACCAGCAACGCGTAAGTGACCGTTTCACCAATCGTGACGTTCGTGCCTGTCGTCTCGGTTTGGTTGGTGCCGAAGAGGTGTTTCGTGAATACGGGTGCGTTGATGGAAAAGGTGTCCGAACCACTGGTCGCGTAGTTGTTCAGATTCCCCGCACCCTCACCGTCATCGCCTGTTCGTTCGGTGTCGTCGGTTGTATGAGTACTTGGAGTCGTCGATCCACCGTTCAAACTGGTCCAATCTGCCGACGCGGTGTTCGCAACCGATTGGTTCGGTGTCACGCTGCTGGCGATGGTTCCCTGGATGGTGAAGGTGATGACGCGGTCGGCACCGCCTCCGTCATCTTGACTTGCCAGCATATCAACGTCGCTACTGGCGCGTATTTGTAGCGTCCAGCCAGCCGCATCGCTTCCAACCAGCTCGAAATCGGCCGCTGTCACCGCACCGGTGGTGGCAGTGTCCGTGACCGTAAATGTGGGCGCCAAGATCGCGGAGCTTCCGCCGCTGACCGTTGGCAAGGGATCGCTAAACCCGATATCAAAGGCATCCACGCCGCTGGTATTGGCCAAAGTGATCGTGTACTGAATCCCGTCTCCCGCGTCACCTTGCTTGCCATCGTCGAAGGCGAGATCGCCATCGGTATCAAGGGCGACTGTTTTGGTGACCGTTAGTGTGGGCTCGATCACGGCAACGTTAGCAGCACTTGCTGTCAGCGATTCACGCGGGTTGGGCGCTGTTGCGCCGTCGTCGTCCCATTGGAAATTGACGCTGTTGTTTAGCTGCGTCGAAGGAGATTGGTTGGTCAGAACATTCGTGACGACGGCTTGGTAGGTGATGGTGATCTGGCCATCACTGTCACCGGTACCATTTCCATCTTCGGGGACCGTGTCGCGAATGGTTTCCAAATCCCACGTCACTGTGCGTCCATTGTTGGACACGACGGGGTCGGTCAAATCAACCGATCCATTCAACGTCACACCGGTCACTGTTGTGTTAGTAACACCAATGAACGCCAGTCCCACGTCCAGGGTATCGATTAGGCTAGCGTTGGGTAACGTTCCTTCGTTGAAGTCCAGTGTCACGGTATACGTGACGACTTCGCCAATCACCGCTTCGTTTGCCAAGTTGTTTCCGTCGCCAATCGTATCGTCGATTGAAGTCCCGTCGAGAACCTTGGAAAGACTGGTTCCATCGATGGTCACTGAAGTCGCACTGGTGGCGTGATAGTCATTGGGCTCGGTATCGTCGCCCGCATCTGTCGGAACGTTTTGGCCGCTGCCGTCACGTTCTCCCTGGGTTTCGCCTGGCTGTGTGTTGTACTCTTCGTTTGCGTCACCACTGGTTTCCAGATTATCCAGTGATGCCAAGTCGCTGCCTGTTGCATTGCCGCCGCTGCCGTCTGCGGTGCCTGTTTCGCCAGGCAAGCTGGTCCAGGTGACGTTAGCACGGTTGGTGACAACATCGGTAGGATTGACGTCTACATCGATGGTCGCCTGATAGGTAACCGTTACCGTTTCGCCTCGCGCGACTTGGTGAAGGGAGAAGTCAACCTGGTTGCCAGCCGTACTATCGTCGTAGTCCACGCCTGCTGTTTGCGTTGTACCGCCAACATCCACCGAAAGACTGCCGCCCACCAGCGTCAGTTCGCCCGACGGCAGTAGGTCTTGCAAGCGAACGTCGAATGCGTCGCTGCGACTGTTTCCGCTGGCCACGTCAAACGTAATTGTGTACGTCACCACGTCGCCCGCGTCTCCGGTTGCGAAGTCGACGTCTTTGTCCAAATTCTCGATCAGCGGCTCGACGACTCGGATAGCCGGTCGGGAACCGTCAGGCAAGTCGTAGATTTCTTCGGTCGTTTCGATTGTGCCATTGCCGTCGCTGTCGATTAGGATTTCCAAATCGTTGTGGCGCTGATCATTCGTGTCGTTCTGAGCGGTCGAATTGTTGTTGTCGACCAATGCATTGAATTCGATAACGATGTATTCAGTGTCGGCGTCTGTGTCGTTGTTGACGATGTTGCCCAGCTTGAAATGAGGATCGCTACCCGAACCCCACGTGTCGTTCTCGACACCGGGATCGTTGCTTTCAGAGATAGCGTTATCGGGAAGCACAAATGTCGGTGTGATACCCGAGACGGTCCCTTCATCGCCGACTATGTTCAGAGAGCCGCCGCTAAGGGTGCTGGAGGTCATGCCGCTATCAGACACCAATGCGATTGTTGCAGTTCCATCGTCAATGAACATCAGTCCGCCGGGCAGTTTGTCGCGGAGCGTCAAATGCGGAAGCGTTCCTTCCGGGATCTCAACTTCGATTCGGTAACGAACGATTTCACCGATGGTGACTCTTTCAATTCCGCCTGCAAATCCGGTGTGCGCTTCCGAGGTACCCACAATGGTCTTCGTGGCGCTCACATTCCGCACCGTTAGTCCAGCTTCGGCGGTCTCTGGTGTATCGACATAGTTGTCGCCACCCTCGTTGCTGGCGTACCCGTCCAACGACGCAGTGTTGTCCAACTGAACAGACGGAGTAACGGTTGAGTCAATCGTGACATCGTAGATAAACACAGCAATGTTTCGGCCGTCGGTATCATCAAATGTATCCAGCCCACCTTCATCGGTTCGCTGCGTGCCTGCTGGCGTTGCGCCGGGATCAGAAACCGTCAGTCCGGTGGAAAATAGGTCCGCATCGGTTGCAGCGCTGCCATCAGGCTGCGTGTAGGTCAGGGCTGCTCCGGTTCCATCGAACACTTGCAAACTGCCGCCAACGTAGGTCAAGCCAGTTGGCAGTAGGTCGCTGAGCGTCACGTCGTACGCACCGGTTCGCGACGTTCCGGTGTTCTCGATCACAACGGCAAACCTGGCGGTGTCGCCCGCGTCCAGATCATTGATCAGAGTATCGATGGTTACGGAGGCCAGCCAATCGCTGTTGATCGTTCCAGAGAAGCCCGCACCAGACGAAGTTTCATTGAACGTGACAGTATTCCCGCCATCGGATCCAGAGAATGCGGTCGTATCTGACGAATCGACGATGCCCTTGCGGATGTTCAGCTCGGGCGTGTTGACTGCGACATCTTGTTGGCTGATGACCTGATTGATTGTTTCGCCACCAAATGTGTTACGCTCAATCGTTTGAACTTGGTTGGTAAAAAAGAGGCCATCGGCTGTGGGTACGGACGTGATGGGAACCGTGACCAGCAAGTCAATCTTTCTGCTTGCACTGGCTGGATCATCGACTGTTCCGTACTGAACGCGGAATGAATTGGTCGATGATTCGTTTACCAATTCGACCGCCGTGGTTCCACCAAATGAATCAGCTGGCAGTGCATTCGCTTCGAAGAACGTGGTGAATGTATCTGACGTGTGTAAATGCCATTGGTTTTCGCCAGGCGGCGTGTCGGATGTTGCTCCACGAGTGGTTGCCAATCCTGATGAATCGAATACCGGTAGCGGCAGGAAGTCTTGAAGTTCAAACTGCTCGACATCACTGGTCGGTAGCGTGTACTCGATGCGGTAGGTCACTAGGTCGCCTGAGACCACGTTGGGATTCCCATCGCCATCGACGTCAAAGAACGGCTGCCAGTTTGTATCGCCATTGATCGCATAGATGTTCTTGACCAGATTGCCTGTCGCGATCGTAATACTTGCCGCACTTCCGTCCGACTCACGCGTGCCCTGGACGGATAGGTCATCCACATTCAACAACCCGGCATCGACGACGACACTGTTGTCCAGCGAGTCACCTTGATCGACCGATCCATCTACTCCGGTCGTATCTTTGTAGTCTTCCAAGACTTCCGTGCGGTAAACGATTTGGCCAGTGGTGGCGCCCCCGTCAAAGCTGCCATCGGGTTGACCTGTTCCGGTACCACCTTGATCGATCCATCCGCCCAGCAATTCGCCGGCAGTGGAATCGCCTCCGGCACGGTCAATCAGTTCCTGCGAAACGTCAAACACGACAGTTGTCGTCCCATCCGCATTCTCCGTGACGGTGTAGTTTGATGACGAGAATGCCAGCGTAGCGACCGTGACGCCGTGCTCTGTAAACTCAAGCGTCGGAGCCATCACTTCAATGGAGTCCGTCGGGCTGTCGCCATACCAGTCCTGGCCGTCACTGAACGTGTCTGTGATGATCAAATCATTGAAAGCGAAGAAGTCGGAGATTTGGAAGTCCAGCGTGTACTCCAATTCGTCGCCGGGAGTCACGCCCGCTGATCCAACGTCATTGCCCAACGAAACACCTTTCTGAATAGCGATCGACTTTTGGTCCAGTGCGTGATCCTGCGTCGTCACATTGCTGGTCACGGAGATCGCTGGCTGGTCTCGACTATCGACAGGTAGCCAATCGCCTGTGATCGAAGCGTCGTTAAACGCTCGTACGTCGTCACCGTTGGACGCATTGATGACTGGATTGCCATCGGCGTCGTTCAGTGGCACGAAGTAGTCGAATGTAATCGAAGCTGTCGGTGTGTTCGGGCCCGCACCGATGGCAGTTTGATCCAAGCGAATGACTAGTTCATTGGACGTTGGATTTTGCGCACCCGGTGTAGTGGGCTCGGAAACAATTTGGTAGCCGCCGGCCCCTTCACTGATAACTGATCCACCATTGCGAACCACCAAGTTGCCCGCGTATTCGTAGGTGTTGGGTAGAAAATCGGTAAAGGTAAGATCCGTTATGGTCTGGCCATCTGCCAAGAACGCGTTGATCGTATAGCTGCGAACAAAGTTTGGACCACTGACCGTCTCGTTTTCGGCGCCGTCGTACACTTTTTCCATATCCAGAAGCTGAGGCTGGATCGTGTCGCTGACAGCCCAGCTGCTGCTATCCACTCGAGTGTCGCTGACGATCGATGGATCGGTGTCTGGGTTGTCTGCCGGGTCGGCTCCAAAACGGAATCCAGCACGTGCTCGGATGTCCAGTTCCGTTTCGGGGGCACCGGCATCGTACGGATCTGCTAGTTCGCTCAGCTGTGCCTGAATATCGACCGTAATCGTGGGTTGCCCCGGGGCAAAAGAGCCAAAGGGTAGCTGCAGAACCACCAACTTGTCGCCAGCTGTTCCGGAAACCTGCAATGGGTTGCCCGACATATCAACGGCAAAGGGATGATCGATGGTCCCTGTGCCGCCACCGTCATCGGGAAAGACAAATTCAAGTGCCGTGACTGCGGAACCCAGATACCGAGCGCTAACGAAGTCCAAGCCATCGGCGGTGCTGGTACCCGCGGCGCCGTCAGCACCGTTGACCGGAAAAATCAGATCAATAAACGGACCGTAGCCCACGTCACCCACGGGACCAATGTTGTCAAAGGTCGCCGTGAAGTTCACCGTGTCGCCCAGGAATGCGGTGCTGGGTACGTTCAGTGCAACCTGCGGTCCGGGAGCAAGTAAGTGTTGCCAGTCGGACTGCAAGTCGGCGCTGAATGCGATGGAAGTTTCCATTGATCCAATGATGAATTCAAGATCCCAGTCGCCGCCACGTGCTGCGGATCCAGTGTCATCCACACTGGCTGCGACGTCGGCTCCGGTCAGCGTGCTGATCGATTGAAGCAATTGTCGGCCATCGGCGCTGGATGCCAAATCACAGCCCAAAAACAACAGGTCGCCATCAGTGGAGAGCGAGTTTCCCCACTGTGCAATTTCGCCGGCGTATCCAGCCAAATTGTCCTGCGTCAGCCAGAGGTTTCCCAGGTTGATCCCGCTATCGTCGCCGTGCGATACGATGTGAAGTGCATCCAGGCCGCTGTAGCCGGCCAAAATATCGCTGATCTGCGCGATGCCATCCTCTTCACCGTTGATCGTTACGACTTCGATATCGCGGTTCGTACGGTCGTCACCAACCAAGTCGCCAAGTAGGTCCCCAAGTAAGTCATCGACCAGCTGTTGGTAGTCCTCAACCGAAGTGTCGACAATGACTAGTTCGCGCGTTACTTCGGCAACGGATTCATTGTCTTGACTGCTTTGTTCGTTTGACAGCCGCGTATCGGCGACGACTTTGACGTCTTCCGCCTCAACCGAAGCATCAAAACGCTCGGCGTTGGCCTGATCAGATTGGCCCAGTGCATCCTGATTCAAATCCAACGAACCATCGGGAACAGCATCAAACAAGACGCGTTCTTCAAGTGACTCGAAGAGCATCGACCGAAGCCTAGCAGCTTTTGCCTTACGAGTTTTGGCGATGAGGGACTGATTTCGTTTGGCAGAACGAGCGTCAGAGAATTTCATATCGGCGGCCAATCGCGACTCCGAAGAGCCGTTGGTCCAACCTGTCGTGATCGATAGCGAACATACAAAGTTGCAAGCGGGGGAGGGTTTCGCTTGCAACCTCTCCACTGGCAATGGATGAGAGTGTTTAGTTGGTATCGTTTTCCTGAGCAGTACGCGTTACCACGTTTACCTGATCGGATGCAAATAGGTCTCGCCAAACCAAACTGTAACGATCGGCCCGGTCATGACGGCCATTTGGGCTGCCGCCGCCATTCAATTCGATGTCGTAGTGCTGATTGCGATGTCGTAGTGCAGATGATGTGCGCCCCTGTGCGGGTCAGCCTCCAACGAACGAATTTGACCAGCAGTACTGAAAATTTGTGTCTTACGGTTCCCTAGGGTATTTAAAACGAAGTTAACTTAGCGGCGGGAAACGATCATGACGGTAAAACAATTGGGCGCTGTCGCGATGCGTCGTGTGTTGACCATGCGATTCGCCATCGCAACCAGCGTGATTGTTATCATTGTGCTTTTGACGTCGCTGTGCCAGAGCTGGCAGATCCGCAAAGCGGAGGAGGACGCATCGTTCCTGAACATAAGTGGCAGGCAACGAATGTTATCACAGCGAATCGCGCTGACGGCGGCAACGCTGAAGGACGCGCGGTTTCCAGACGAAAAGCGGCGATATCGAAAGCAACTGGAATCGTCGATCAAGTTGATGGAAGAGTCCCATCGGCAACTCTTTCAAGACTCGAGTCAGTCTGCTCAGCGGCGAGATGTTTTTATGGGCCCTGCCCATCTGAATGCGAGGGTGAACGACTACCTTGCGTTGGCGACCAAAGCGATCGATAGCGACGACAGAGACTTGCATCACCAATTGGCGACGACCGCAGCAGACAGTCTTTTACTGCATCATCTCGACCAAATCGTCGCGATCTACCAAAAAGAATCCGAGGCGAAGGTCTTCACGATTCAAGTATGTCAGCACTTTTTGACTGCTCTTCTTCTGGTGACCGTCGGTGTGCTGATCATCTTTGTTTTCAAGCCAACCACCGATTTAGTTTCATCCAACCTGAGTGCCTGGGAGGACGCTAACACTGAACTGACTGAGTTCTCTTACCGAGTTTCGCATGATCTTCGCGCTCCGTTGATGTCTGCCATTGGCGTGACCGCAGTTGCCGAAGATTTGATTCTTGAAAAGGATTTAGAAGGCACGAGGGAGGCGATATCATGCGTGACAACGTCATTGAAAAGGGCGTCTACTACGATTGATGATATTCTGGGTTTGGTGAAGCTTCGGATGACCGACGAACCGGTTTCGGACGCGAACATTCGAGAGATGATTGTCGAAGCGGTAGCGATGATGAAGGACACGCCTGATGGCGAACGCGTCAACTTCCAGATCACCTGTGACGAAGATGTCAGTGTGAAAACCAGGCCGGTATACATTCGCCAAACCATTCAAAATTTGGTCTCAAACGCGGTTAAGTATCAGGACCCCGATGAATCACAATGCGATGTGCGGATTCAATTCGAATCGAATGAGCAGGGGCATCATTTGTCGGTAAGCGACAACGGTTTGGGAATCGACGAGGCCTATCACCCACAGCTGTTTTCCATGTTCAAACGGTTTCACCCCAGGGTTTCCTCGGGAACCGGGTTGGGTTTGTATCTTGTTTCAAAGAATGCCGAAGCTCTCCAGGGATCCGTGCACTACGAAGCCTTGGCAAAGGGATCAAAGTTCATCGTCCAGTTTCCGTCGCTGGGGGCCTAAGAATGAAATCTGTTTTGTTGATCGAGGACGACGAGACGTTCCACTACCTGTGCAAACGAGCGTTCAAGAATCAGGAGCCTCCCGTTGAGTTGATGATTGCTTTTGATGGCGTCGAAGCTCTGGAGTTGCTTGAAGAAAAATCCCAGACGCCCGATTTGATTCTGGTTGATATCAACATGCCTCGGATGAATGGCCATGAGTTCTTGGAGGAGTATTCAAAACGCTCCCCGGGATCCATCCCCGTTGTCGCAATGCTAAGTAGTTCCGAAGATCAGCGGGATCGCGACAAGGCGATGAAGTACGACTTTGTCCAGGATTACCTGGTCAAGCCGCTGGTATCAAAACACATGGATCATTTGCGAGAAATTTTCACGCGCACAAAGTCCAGCAGCAGCGAAGCGGATCGCTAAATTCCGCGATCAAGCCTAGACTGTGCCGCAACAGCCATTGCGACCCGTGACCCCCTAAACAAACGCAGCGAAATGTCTTGGCGAGACTGGTACGATGCCCTTCACAAACCGAATTGGACGCCCGAGCCGGCAACGATCAGCCTGATCTGGCAGCTCCTCTACCCGATCATTTTGGTCACGTTTGGATATGTCTTTTACCGCGTTGCGCGAAAGCAACTTCCTTGGCCAGTTGCCGTGCCATTTGCGATCAATCTGATCGCCAATATCGCGTTCACACCCATTCAGTTCGGCCTTCGCAACCTGCCTCTTGCTGCGCTGGATATTGCGATTGTTTGGATCACCATTCTTTGGGCGATGAAAATCATCTGGCCGCACCACCGCTGGGTGTCGCTGGCACAAATCCCGTATTTGATCTGGGTCTCGATCGCTACCACGTTGCAGTTCACAATCACTTGGAACAACTGGTGATGCTTTCCCGGAACCTTGTCATCAGAAAATGCGGAATCGTCTCAGCGGACGACTGTTGTTAGCCGGCCGCTTCAGCTGCTAACCGTGCGGCAGATAGCCCAAGTCGAGACTAGGAGGGCGTATCTACATCGTCCCAATCGGCGCCAGCCAACCGTGTAAGCCAATTGAGTGCGTACTGGCGTTCCACGATCACGCCACCGTCTAGATTGGCAGGTAGCGGCTGGTCTTTCAGTTTTGCTTGACGAACGGCCCAAAGCAAACGTTGATTGAAATCCAATTGATCCAGGATCTGTGTGACGGGTCGAAGTCGCGCCATTTGCAGAATCTGGCTATCGCCGCGATCGACCATCGATTGCGCGACAAGAGGAACGTCGCAGATGTCGGTGGCACCACTGAGCTCTTCGTGAAATCCGAGCGCCCATTGCAAAACGTACAGTGCTTCGTAACGCCAAGCCATGCTGGCGACCCGTTGTTCATCGGGCGAATCGTCTTTCAAAAACGCGGTCTCCTGCGGGCTGGTGGCTTCCATCACTGACATGGACTTCTCTTTGAGCTTCTCCAATGGGATCGGCCGATTCGTTGCCAGCGATTCGGCGCGAACGGCCACGATGAATAATGCGATCGCGCGCCATGCCACGTCTTCGGCCGAACGTAAGATGACCTCTTGTTGACCTATCACGGGAGGAAGCAGATCTGGCGTGTCGATCTTCATGGATTCCAAGCGAGCTTGGCTTTGCAATTTTCGTTCGCGCGCGTCTGGCGGAAACGGGATTTCTGCTTCGGGCGATGGCTCTCCCGTATCTGCGTCCACCAGCGTCGCGCCGGCGGGATCTCGCACTACTCCGTCAGGCAGGAAAAAGATGGAATTCGTTTGCCATCCCCATTGGCTCATCGAATCCAAATGCTGTTGCTGAACACGAAAACTGTATTGATGATGAACGCGTTCGATGTGTCGCATGATTTCGTAAAGCGAAGCAGTCATCTCCCGACTACCACCCTGCATGATGTAACCAATAAAGGCTCTGAGGTGTTCGCTCAAATCGGGATCCGAATGATCGCGAACACAATCAAGCTCATGCGGAAAATCTAGCTCCACTGGGTCAGCAATGGTCGAGTAAGCGTTAACTTGAATGGACACGCAGGCATCTTGGGTAGGAGACCGTATAGCAACGCGACGCCTTGAGTCGAAGTGCGCCGAGCGGCTCAAGAAAGGTCCGCTACGTGAAGTGTAACGATTGTGCTGCAAAGATCGAACCGCACCAAATTTCAACCCTAGCAGCTGCGCCTTGGAATTGCGATTCGCCCGATGGCATCAATTGGCAAGCACCATCAATTCTGGATCCATCGGCACTATCGACCGTTCGCCCGACGCGTCCTGGTCCCCTACTTTCCATTCGTAGTTCAGTTCCGCATGTAGCGGCGTCGCACCGACTTCGTGACACTGGTTGCAAGTCTGCGCTTCGTTTAGAGCAGCGTGCACTTTCAAACGCCCATTCGTGATCTGATTGATCGATTCGTGAACCGTGTCCTGATCCGAGTGAACCAAGTGCTTGTTCATCGCCGCGTTCAGAAGATTGGCGGGAGCCTTGAAGTCGATCGTCGTTTCGACATCAAGTCCTTCGGATTGTCGTGCGACCTCCACAACACGCCGACGAGCATCACCAAGAAATTCCTGAGCGAGCCCGTTGACGACGTCTCGGTTCTCGGCGACCAATTCTGCGAGTTGTTGCTGATCGATGCTAAGTAGGTTGGATATTGCTGGCGATGCCGCTGCGTCGATTGGCTGTTGGGCGGCTTGATGGTTGGACGCTCCTCGCATCGCTGGCAATGTGACAGCAGCAAGCAAGAGAACGCTTGTCGTCGCGTACACTTTTCCCCGCAACCAAGATTCGTTCGTCAGAGAACCTTCGATCATTCCCATCCCCAGGATCGCGATTCCACCAATCACCAATGACACGGAGCCGAGGATCAACGCGATCAAGAACAACGCGATCGCCGCATGAAACAATGTCCGACGATGTCCCTGGCTGAAAAATGCAATTGTCAAACCTGCCGTCATCAAAACAAGTTCTGTTGTGAACATGGCCACGACTCCTGAATTGTGAAGAGAGCTCGTCAAAAGTAAACGCTGACATTGAGTCGGCGTTCTCTAGTTCAAGCGGAAAGAAGAGGCTGTTCAACTTAGGTCAATCGCGAGGCAAAGTTCCGCGTAATGACGAAGTATTTGTCGAAAAACAAAGTGTATTTTTTCACAACCAGATTGTGAATTCGTTCACGAACTTGATTCGGTTGCTAAATTGTTCGCTGCCAGTCAGCACTCCTTCATTCAGCGAAATTCACTCCCTTGTACCGTTTGCCGCCGACGCTACTGAGAGGTTTGATTGCTTGGGCCTTCATGTTCGCCTCGGTGAATTTTCTGCGGGCTCAGTCACCAACCCAAAGCGTGCCTGTTGATGTGGACGCACCGTCGGCGAATGGAGTTTTCGCAGCTTGGCGGGGGCGGCAGGGGCGAACACGCACAGTCAATTGCAAAGTGGACGCGATCATCCACTACTCGGCACGTTCGCAGAGTGTTGGCGGTCAACCGGATCTACAACCACCGCAAGGGAGGGCGACACGGCACCAAGCGACTCTCCATTTTTCTGGCCCCGCCAAGTTCCACTTTCACCACAGCGGACAGATTTGGCATCGGAAATTTGGGCAGTTGTTAAGGGTCGATTGGGTGCGAATGAGCGACGGCAACCAGTATGTCAATCACGAACGACCGTACGCGTCAATTCCAGGATGGCGCCCTAAACCGAAAATTGCTGAGCAAATGTTGTTCGACTTTCAGCAGCGAGGTTGGGATGACCAACTTTTGTTGCCGCTGATTCAACACTACCGGCCCTTCAATTCACGTTTGTGCCCGTTTGAGCAGTCGCAGCAGTGGATCGTGAAACAGTCTGAATTGATTGATGGTCGCCTCTGCTTTTTGCTTGCCCGCAAGCAACCGAATGTACGCGTGGCGATCAAGGAGTATCAGTATTGGGTGGCGCCGAGTCTGGGGATGTCAGTCGTGCGGCTTCAGAGGTTGACGAACGGGTGGGTCGAGACCGAATTTGATATTCAATATTCAGACAGCGAAGTTGGTCCCGAACCGATTCGCTACGACATGAAACGCTTCTATGAAAAACGTTTATTGGAATTTGCAAAACTATCAGTCACAAAATTGAAACTCAATCAACCCATCGATCAAGGCGTTTTTGAGTTTCCACGCCAAGCAGTTGCCCAGTGATCAACGTCGGCGTTCAAAACGATTGAGAACTGAGTGATTGCCGTTTGTTGATAAACTGCCGACGCGACTTCCAGTTACAATGCCGGCGCGGCAGCTGACTTTTTTCCTCGACGAACAACCATTCTTGGAGCCCATCTCTTATGACGTCATTAACACGCCGTTTTGCCTTGAAGTTGATCGGTTTAGGAAGTGCTGCGTTGGGCTTAGAAACCAGCGCAAACGCGCAGGAAGAATTGGGGAAGTCGAAAGCCGCTTCGTCTGTCAACTGGAGCAACACTAACGATCGAGTCTTTCTGGGCGGCGAGTGCTGGGCGAACCCGATGGAGAATTGGAAAATCAGCAATGGATATGCCGAGTGCACTTCCACCGGCACGGGCCGAAACGTGCATTTGTTGACCCACCAGCTGACCGATCCGTCAGCTGCGTTTGAAATGTCAGTGACGGTGGACCGCCTTGAAGTCGAGAAAGAAGATCTGGGGGCAGGTTTCAAGATTGGTGTGAAGAGTGAGCTGAATGAGTTACGCAGCAACGCTTTTGCGAAAAACGGTGTGAAAGCGGGGATTGCAGGCGGCATGCTGGTCTTGGGTAGCCAAATGCAAGCCATTGATTGGAAAGTGCCGCGGGAGAACATCTCGTTGAAGCTTGTTGGCAAGCCCAGCGGCGATCAAGTGGATCTTGTGCTGACGGCATCGATCAATGACGCAAACACTTCGGTTCAGACAACCAGCGCAGTCATCAAGACCAGTGTCCCGGCAGAAGCTGTTCTGGGCAACGTCGCGATCGTCAATAATTTCGTCGCCAATCGCGCGAAGGGCGTCAAGAGAAACAAGGGATGGAAGAGCATCAGCAATAGCGGTGGTGCCCGTTATCGGTTTCGCGATTGGACTGTTAGCGGAGACGCTTTCACTGTGAACCAAGAGGATCGTTTTGGTCCCTTGCTTTGGACAATGTACTCCCTGAGCGATTCGCGCAGCGACGAGGGTTTTGTGCTGAAACTTTCGGCACTGACCGGTCCCATGGGAAGCGATGACAATACGGACGTTGAGTTATTCGTTCAAAGAGAGGGCGACTGGCAGTCACTTGGCACAGCACCCCTTCATCAAGATGCGTGGACGGCAACATTCCGTATTGCAAGCTGGGATGAGAAGACTCAGACACCTTACAAGGTGGTTTATCGTGAGAAACAACGCACAGGGGACGAAACGGAACACGTCTGGTTGGGAACCATCAAGGCAAACCCACAGGGGCGTCCGTTGCGGTTGGGCGCGCTGACTTGCCAAAACGATTATGGGTTTCCCTATGCGCCAGTCGCGGAAAACTTGCTGCGACTTGATCCGGACATGTTGTATTTTTCGGGTGATCAGCTTTACGAAGGCCATGGTGGATTTGGGATCATTCGCAGTCCTGCCGAGCCAGCCATCTTGAATTACCTTCGCAAGTTTTATCAACATGGCTGGTCCTTTCGCCACGCGATGAAAAACGCCCCGACGATCTGTCTACCGGACGATCATGATGTGTTCCAAGGAAACATTTGGGGCGAAGCCGGTAAGGCGATGGATGTCAAAGCCTCGGGTGCATCCAGCAACGGTGGCTACATCGAACCGGCGCGGATGGTCAACACGGTTCACATTACTAATTGCGGACATCATCCTGATTACCACGATCCGACTCCAGTTCAACAGGACATCAGTGTTTACTACGGAGACATGGTTTACGGTGATGTCAGCTTTGCGATCATCGCGGATCGACAATGGAAGAGCGGTCCACAAAATGTCGAAACGGGCAGCGGACGGGCAGACCATGTAAAAGACCAAGAGGTTGACACTGAATTTTTGGATAAGCCGGGTTTGGTTTTGCTGGGCGATCGACAAGAGGATTTTCTGAGTCAATGGGTAGACGATTGGCGCGGTCACAAAATGAAAGTGTTGCTTAGCCAAACAGTCTTTGCGGGAGTCGCGACGCACCACGGCGCTTACAACGGTTACTTAAAGGCAGATTTGGATTCGGGCGGGTGGCCGCAAACAGCCCGCGACAACGCGATTAAGATCGTTCGCAAAGGCATGCCGCTGCATATCAATGGCGATCAACACTTAACATCATTGTCACAGTATGGTGTCGATCAGCAGCGCGACAGTTGCTGGTCGTTTTGCACGCCTGCGATTTCCGCTGGCTACCCGCGATGGTGGCGTCCCGATGAAATGAGCATGCCCCACCAAAATCGTCCGCAACATGGTTTCGACAATACGGGCGAATACCTGGATGGTTTTGGAAACAAGGTGTATGTCTACGCCGTGGGCAATCCTGAAGTCGGAACAGAAAAGAATCGCTATGATAAGGCTCACCAGAAAGGAAGTGGCTTCGGATTAGTCACCATAGACCCCGCGGCAAAAACCTACGTGCTCGATTCGTTTCGATTTAAGATTGATGCGACCGATGGCAAGGCATCCAACCAATTCCCCGGCTGGCCAGTTACAATTCATCAAGAAGAAAATGGGGGAGACAATCGGATTGTCTAAACAGTCACACATCTTCTGTGCTGACTTCTTGAGAATCGGGGCTTTTTTTACTGTTGGACCGAAGACCCCAGTTCATTCACATTTCACCGTCAATCGCTGGCACCCGTTTTTCAAACAATCATGCATCGAAATAGAATCCAGACCCTCTTGTTGTGTTCAGCCTGCGTGCTTTTTTCAAGCACCAATGTGGCATTCGCGGACGAGGTCGCATCCGTAGAAGGCGTTTCCAAGTTCACAACTCTTTTCAATGGAGAGAATCTTGACGGTTGGCACGGGATGCCGCATTTCAGTCCGATCAAATTGGCTGCGATGACCGCATCGGAGCGTCAGGCGAAAATCAAAGACTGGACCGCCGACGCGAAACAACACTGGACGGTTGAAAACGGCGAATTGATCAATGATGGCAAGGGAGCTTACTTGGTCACGGATAAGAGCTACCGCGATTTTGTTTTTCAAGTTGATTACAAGACGGTGCCGATCGCGGACAGCGGCATCTACCTAAAGGCCAACCCGCAGGTTCAGATCTGGGATTCAACGCAAGAAAAGAAGTTTCCGCTAGGAGCGAACCTCGGTAGCGGTGGCCTGTGGAACAACAGTAAAGGAGCCGCGGGTAAAGACCCGAGTGTCTTGGCGGATAAGCCCTTTGGCGAATGGAACACATTTGCCATTCGCCAAGCCGGGGCGCGAACTTCTGTTTGGTTGAACAATCAACAGGTCGTCGACAACGCCATCATGGAGAACTTTTGGGATCGAGAAAGTCCGCTATTCGCCGAAGGCCCTCTCTGTCTGCAAACACATGGCGGTGAAATTCGCTGGCGCAACATCAAAATCCGGGAACTCAGCCCAAACGAGTCCAATGAGATTTTGGCTGCCCGCGAAAGCGACGGATTCACTTCGTTGTTCAACGGAAAAGACCTGACCGGCTGGACGACTGCCGTCGAGAACTACGAAGTCGTCGACGGAGCAATCCAATGCAAAAAGGGTAAGGGCGGAACGTTGCTGGCCGAAAAGGAGTACGCGGACTTTGTTGCCAGGCTGGAGTTCAAGCTTCCGCCCGGTGGCAACAATGGGCTCGCAATCCGAAGTCCCGGCAAAGGTGATCCGGCGTACGTGGCGATGTGCGAACTGCAGGTCCTGGATTCGGAACATCCCAAGTACGCCAATTTGGATACTCGGCAGTACCACGGATCCGCGTACGGAATGGCTGCGGCTCATCGCGGATTTTTGCGGCCGACCGGGCAGTGGAATTTCCAAGAAGTAACCGTCAAAGGCAGCACGATCAAAGTCGAGCTGAACGGCAACGTGATCTTGGATACGGACTTATCGAAAATTGACGAGTACCTGGCAGACAAAAAGCATCCCGGAAAAGAGCGTAAACGCGGATTCTTCGGTTTTGCCGGTCACGGTGATCCGGTGGCGTTCCGCAATGTTCAGATCAAATCGCTTTAGTTTCAGCGTTTTAGTTTCAAAACGCTAGTTTCGACCAACCTTCATCCCTTCTCTTACTCCAAAACCATCGTCCTATGATTCGCACCCTGCTGACCGGCCTCTTTGCCGCACTTTCGCTTTGCTCCGTTTTGGAAGCGGCCGACAAACCCAACGTCGTCATCGTGATTACTGACGATCAAGGCTATGGCGATCTATCGTGCCACGGCAATCCGATTCTCAAGACGCCCAATATCGACAAGCTGTTTTCGCAATCGGTACGCTTGACCGACTATCACGTCGCGCCGACTTGTTCGCCCACTCGATGCGCATTTTTGACAGGGCACTGGACGAACCGAACCGGCGTTTGGCACACGATCATGGGACGTTCGATGCTTCGTGAAGACGAAGTCACCATGGGACAAGTCTTCAAAGACGCTGGTTATGCGACGGGAATGTTTGGTAAATGGCACTTAGGAGACAACTACCCGTACCGACCAGAAGATCGAGGCTTCACCGAAGTCATGCGACACGGGGGTGGCGGTGTTGGCCAGACTCCCGACTATTGGGACAACGCGTATTTTGATGGAAGCTATTGGCACAACGGCAAACCCACGCCAGTAAACGGATTCTGTACGGACGTTTTCTTTGACTACGCAAAAAAGTTTATCAAGAATTCTAAAGAAGCTGGGAAACCGTTCTTGGCTTACGTTGCGACGAACGCACCGCATGGTCCAATGCACTCTCCGGAGGAGTACTCGGCGTCTTACGAAGACCAAGGCACGGGCCTCGCCAACTTCTACGGCATGATTGCCAATATTGATGACAACGTCGGCAAGATGCGTTCATTTCTGCAGTCAGAAGGTCTAAGCGAAAACACGATTTTCATCTTCACGACAGACAACGGGACATCAGCCGGAGATAAAGTCTTCAACGCCGGCATGCGTGGAAAGAAGGGCAGCGAGTATGACGGCGGACACCGTGTCCCGCTGTTCTTGCACTACCCCGAGGGCAAGATGGTTGGTGGCCGTGATGTAAACGAAATCACAGCCTACGTGGATGTCTTACCGACGTTGATTGATTTGTGTGATGTCCCGCCACCTGCCGGCGTCAAATTCGACGGTACTAGCCTCTCCGCCCTGCTAGATGACAAGGTCGATGCCGATTGGCCGGACCGGATTTTGGTGACGGATTCGCAGCGAGTCAAAGATCCAATCAAATGGCGCAAGAGTGCTGTGATGACCCGCCAGTGGCGTTTAAACAACGGCAAAGAACTTTACGACATCAAGGCAGATCCTGGCCAAGCCGCCGATGTCGCCGCCGCTAACCCGGAAGTCGTCAAGCGTCTGACTGATTTCTACGATGCTTGGTGGGCCGAACTGTTGCCATCTTTCCAAAATGATACGGCCATTTACTTGGGACACCCTGCCGACAATCCAGCAAGACTGACGTCGCACGACTGGATCACGACCGGATCAACTCCCTGGAATCAGTCCCACATTCGCAAAGCCATGAACGGTGACAAGAACACCGGATTTTGGAATGTGAAGGTGGTGGAAGATGGAAAGTATGAAGTTCGCTTGCGTCGCTGGCCGAAGGAGGCAAATTTGCCTATCAACGCTGCCTTGAAGCCCGGTGCAGATGTTCCAGGAGTCAAGGCGTATCGAACGACCGACGGGAGATCGATTCAGCCCGTGCGAGCTCAGCTTGAGATTGGTGAGGTCATCGCGGCAAAGAACTTCGACGCCAACGCGAAGGAAGTGGTTTTCGAGGTGGATCTGAAGAAGGGTAAAACTCAGATGACCGCCTTCTTTACAACGGCTGATGATGAAAAATTCGGTGCTTACTTTGCCTATGTGAAGAAGAAGTAGTCGCCGTTGGTTAGTCCCTGCTCTTTGCCCGAGATTCTTGATGCGTTTGCGACCCTTCCTTGTTTATTGTCTTTTTGCGTTTCTGGTTCCTCTGGCAAATGCTGCGGATCAGCCCAACGTTGTTTACATCATGGCGGACGACGCCGGGATTGGTGATTTTGGTTGCTACGGCGGCAAGATCATTCAAACCCCCAACGTTGATCGCCTGGCCACCGAGGGACTGAAATTCACTCAGCACTACAGCGGCAGCACGGTTTGCGCGCCGTCGCGCAGTGTGTTGATGACCGGGCAGCACACCGGACACACCCGGGTGCGCGGGAACAAGGGAGCTTGGTTGCTGGACATCGACGTGACAGTTGCCGAAGTCATGAAGCAGGCTGGGTATGTTACCGGTGCGATGGGCAAATGGGGTTTGGGCGCCTCGGACAACCCCGGCGCTCCTTGGAAACAAGGGTTCGACCACTACTTCGGTTACCTCAGCCAAACCAACGCGCATCATTACTACCCGCCTTTCTTGTGGAAGGACGGCAGTAAGGTTTTCTACCCCAACAACCCGACCGCCCGAACGCACTACAGCCACGATCTGTTTACTCAGGAAGCACTGGCGTTCATCGAAGCAAACCAATCCAAGCCGTTCTTTTTGTACTTGCCCTACACGGTGCCGCACGTTGATCTGGACGTGCCTCAAGATTCGCGACGCGAATACTTGGGAAAGCTAGAGCCAGAAACTCCCTATGGAAAACCGGGCGGCCAGCACTACCGGCACGAAACGCATCCGCACGCCACTTTCGCCGGGATGATCTCAAGGCTTGATCGGGATGTTGGTGCCATCATGGCGCAGTTAAAGAAATTCAAGCTGGATGAAAAGACGCTTGTCATTTTTTGTAGTGACAATGGTGCCACCTCCGCGGGCGGTGCTGATCCAGAGTTCTTCGATTCAAATGGTCCTTACCGTGGCATCAAACGTGATCTTTACGAAGGCGGAATCATCACACCGATGATCGCCCGCTGGCCTGGAAAGATCGATTCAGGAACGTCGACCGATCACATTTCTGGATTCCAAGACCTACTGCCCACGATGGCAGAACTGGTCAACGTGCCAACGCCAGAAGGTATCGACGGCATCAGTTACTTGCCAACCTTGCTGGGGGATGTCGATCGCCAAGCTAAACACGACCATCTGTACTGGGAATTTGTCGAAAAGGGCGGCAAGCGTGCGCTCCGAAAGGGTGACTGGAAGCTTGTTCAAACGAACGTCAGCAAGGCAAAGCCGAACCCAATTGAACTCTACAACTTGGCGGATGATCTTGCCGAAACGACCGACCTATCGGCCAAATTCCCGTCGCGGATTCAAGAGCTAAACGCCATCATGGACGCCGCACACAAGCCGAGTACGACTTTTCCCCTGTTTTACAGTGAACGCAAGTAGGCCCCTGTCGACTCCGGTCAACGACCGACTGAAGACGGTTTCAAGCTGCGCCGTTGCCGCTAGCCCAAGACCGCTAAGTTAATTTGAATAACGCGAAGCGCCAGTTTTGATGTTGCGCTAAAACGGAAGAAATCGGCTCTT
>CAYUGI010000052.1:25905-28639 GCA_964444105.1 uncultured Pirellulaceae bacterium | reverse complement strand
CAAAGTCGATGAACGGAGTGCAGGATAGTTGACTCGGCAGTGGGGATCGTAACGCTGCCGCCAGTTTGATTGGATCCGTTGACTTCGGCGGACCAGACGATGGCTACCAGTAAATCTTGCCCGTCGGGAAGCTGCACGATGACTTGCTCGCCAATATCGAGTGGCACTTCCGTACGAAGGCGTAGCCCACCATCGGAAGCTTCGACCATCCTGGCTTGCGAAATCACTTTGCCACGTTCGATGCGACAGACATTGACTTGGACGGCGCATTGTTGGCGTTCGTCATCACGACGATCAGCGATTGCCATCTGATCCAGCATCGCCAAGACATGCGGTGGAAGGTCTTGTCCGAATTCGCAGCGAAATGTTGTTGTGTCCAACGTTTCACGCGAAGACTTGGTGACGCGCCCAACCAATTCCAGTTGCTGGTCGTCATTGGCATCTAAGATACGAACGAGCACGTCGCGCTGGCTTAGCGTGTACGAAACATTGACGCGCACCGAGCAAGCGTCCTTGCGGCAATCGACTATGAAGCAAGGAGTGAATGTCTCCTGCTGTGAATCCGGCAGAATAATTAGCCCTGGAATCAAAACGCTTCGCAGACCCGATTGGCCTTGAAGTGAAACTTGGGGGTTTGCCGACGTGTTCGTGTACATAACGGTTCCAAACCGTTCTCTCTGCTTTGCCTCTAAAAGACTATGCCAACAAACCGCCGAGAGTCGGAACACCGTACGGCAATCGTTAAGGGGAAACCCGATTAGCCCCGGCAAGTCCAATCGTGCGGGTTGAAACGATTAGTAGTCGGTTTTCGACTTCTAGCTGCTGGCAATCTCACTCGCGTCAATCCGAAATCCGCTCAGCCACTCGCAACTTCGCGCTGCGGCTACGTGGGTTTACGGCGACTTCCGACTCGGTTGGCCGAAGCGGTTTCTTGGTCAAAATAGACCAACGCGGATCATCACGGAAGGCATTCTTGACAATGCGATCTTCCAAAGAGTGAAAGCTGATCACAGCGACGCGGCCGCCAACTGAAATCCAGTCAGGCGCGGCAGCGAGCGTTCGCGTCAGGATGTCCAATTCGTCGTTGACTGCGATACGCAAAGCTTGAAACGTACGTGTCGCGGGGTGAATGTCGTGATTCTTACTTCTCGGCACACAGCGTCGGCAAATTTCTACCAACTCATCCACCGTGCGAACAGGTTTGCGATCTTTGGCTCGTTGGACAATGGATCGCGCGATGCGACGACTGTATCGTTCTTCGCCAAATTGATAAATCGCATTGGCGATGTCGACCTCTTTGTGATTGGCCAACCATTGCCACGCTGGGGCGCCATTTTCAGGATCGAATCGCAAGTCCAGAGGCCCGTCATTCGTAAAGCTGAATCCTCGTTCGCGATCGGCCAACTGGTCGCTGGAAAGACCGAGGTCAAGCACAAAGGCATCCGCGGTCGTCAATTCCAAAGCGGCCAGGGCCTGCGGGGCTTTCTCGTAACTGCCCAAGAAAACGTCGAGCCGCGGATCATGCGTTTCGGTATCAACGCGTGCGCTGACCGCGGGGTCCCGATCCAGACCAATCATGTGCCCCGTACCGGCAGGCAAAACATCAAGCAGTAATCGCGAGTGACCGCCGCCGCCGTAAGTCCCGTCGACGATGACTTGAGGCGCAGCTTCGCGGACCCACTGCACGATCTCGTCGGGCATGACCGAGACGTGGCAGGTTGGTGTGGGTGTGCTGTTTGGTGAGACAGAGGGTTCTTCAGCCGACACTCGAAAGACTCTTGCTACAGTGAAGTGATTCTTCCAAGTGTTCGTTAACCTCTTTTAGACGCTGCAAATCTCCACCCTTCACTTCAGCAGCCAACCAACCGGTGAAGCTGATGTCGTGCAGCGCTTTTTCGACGGACGGCCAATCGATGTCGCCTTCGGTGATCTTTGTGAATTTTCCAGCCGGCCTTGAAAATCCCTTGATGTCCAGTTTTTGAATCCGTTTCCCGAGCGTGCGAATCCACTCAGCCGGATCACCGTACTTCCAGTGATTGCCGATGTCGTACTGCAAGCCCACCCACGGCGAATCAAATTCGTCGATGAATTTGGCCAAGCGATCTGCTGTTTGGTCCGAGCCGCCTTCGTGGTCGTAGCAGAAGTCGTTCCAGACGTTTTCAATCAAGATCGCGACCTTCAGTTTTTCGGCTAAGGGCAACGCTTCGTTCACTGCATCCACAGCGCGAGCGTAGACTTCCTCGTCCGTGCCATCTTTGCCATGCCCCGGAACCAGCAACATGCTTTCGCCACCAACGGCTGCGGTATTCTCCAAGCCGGTCTTGAGTAGCTCCATTGCTTCGGCACGAACCTTCACGCTCGGGTCGGTGTGCCGCGTCTGCCAGTGGTATTTGCCCACCGTTCCGTCAATGATCAGCCCCGTCGCCTTTGCCGCAGCGTTGGCTTCATCAGCGTCGACCGTGGGTGCGTTTAACTCGATACCTTGGAAACCGGCTTCCTTGGCGAGGCTGAATTTCTGTTCCAACGAGCCGTCTTTCAGCTTGATCATGCCAATCTTCAGCGTCTTGCGTAGCCAGGGCTTATCGCTGGTCTTGGTCGCGTCGTCAGCTCGAGCGAGATCGTTCCCAAGTCCGGATGCTGCAAGTGTGCCAGCGGCGAGCCCTAGTTGGCAAAATTGGCGTCGGTTCGTCGAAAATCGGCTACTCATCGCACACTCCAAGCGGAATTTGGACTT